>JAPOVS010000044.1 GCA_026708055.1 bacterium
TCGGGGACGACGAAGGCGGTGTTGGGCTGGGGGCGGTAGTAGAGGTTGCGCTCGGAGCACACGAAGCAGTCCGGGTGCCCGGCGAAGTGGTCTCTGAGGGCGATGTAGGTCTGGATGCGGACCTGCCAGTGCAGCCCGGACTCGGCCATCTCAGGGACCGTCTCGGGGTACGCCACCGCCGGATCCACCTCGGCCAGGACGCTCATGCTCGCTCCCCTTCCGCCGCTTCGCCTCGGGGTGCCAGGCTAGCCCGGCCCGCCCGCCGCCGCGCGTGTTCATTGCCATGAAGAGGTATTACAACCATTGATAACATTGAAATAGGATGAAAATATCTCTAAGCATTCAGTCCATCGTGGTGCAGGCACGAAGCGGCAAGGGGCGCGTCCGGGGCCGGGTCGGCCCGGCGGCAGGCGGTTATGGTGTCCGGCGGCGGGATACCCGGTTCATGGGGTGCGCGGGCGGTCGCAGCGGCCTGTAGGGCCGTGACAGAGAGATCGGAGGCCGCGAGGGCGCGCAGCGGAAAAGATCGGGTGCCCCGCGAGGGCGCGCAGCGGAAGTCGTTCTCGTGGAAGGCGTGCTGCAGTCAATCTTGCCGCATCGCGCGGAAGGGCGGGCCCGGAGGCCCGCCCTTCTCTCGGATTCTTCGGTTCAGTGTGGCGGGCTGCTGCCCGCCGGGTTCGGGCTCAGGAAGCGGCCTGGCGGGCGGCCTGCAGCCACTCGTCCACCTGTGCCCGGTTGTTCTCGATCCACAGGGCGGCGTGATGGTTCACGTCTGCGGTCGTCTTCTCGCCGGCGTCATAGCGCACGTTCTGCAGCGCCACGTCGACCACGGAGATCTTGACACTCTCGAAGAGCGACCGGGCCGCCGGATTGGCAGCCAGGAAGTCCGAGTTGGCGACGACCCTGATGTCGGCCGCGGGCCAGCCTGTGAAGCAGGGATCACCGGTGCAGAACTCCGGGCCGAGACTTGCGGGCGGCAGGTCGTTGAAGTCGAAGCCGTCGGTGGTGGAGCCGTCGAGCACGTTGTCGGCGGTGCCCACCGAGACCCAGATGGCGTTGTCGCCGGGGATCAACTGGGTGAGGTAGCCGCTGGGTGACCACGAGTAGGCGATGAACGGCTTGCCGTCCTGGAGGTTGGCCACGGCGTTGGCGAACATGGCCTCGTAGCCCGCATGCACGGCCTCGAGGTTGTCCCAGCCGTTGAACTCGAAGGTCTGCGCGGCGATCTTGGCGCAGTTCCAGGCGTCGGGGCACGACCCGACCTGGATCACGCCGTCGCCGGGCGTGATGTCCGCGGCGTCGTAGAGTGCCACGAGTGCGGGATCGTCGTTGATCTGCCCCAGCGTCTGGATGCCGTGCTCCTCCGCGAGCGCCTTGTTGGTCAGGAAGCCCTCGAGCCCGGCTGCGGCCAGCGACACGCCGACCAACTCGATGTGGTCGCCGATCAGGGAGCCGTCGGAGAGCTCGTCGTCCCAGAAGTTCAGGTGGTTCGGGATCCAGCCGTTGACCCAGAAGTCCACCTCTCCCTCGGCGAGCGCCACGTGGAAGATGTCGTTGGCCAACTCGTTGTCGGCGGGTTCGCTGACGTCGTAGCCCAACTCCTCGAGCAACTGGTTGTAGATGGCCGCCTGCATGTAGCCCGTCGACCAGGTGGCACGCGCCTGCGTCACCGAGACGCCCGCACCCGGACTCATGAACGCCGCGGCCGCGGCCGCTTCGTCCGTTGCGGCCTGCAACTCGGCGGCTTCCTGCTGGGCCGAAGCGGCTTCGGCTTGCGCGGTGGCTGCCTCTTCCTGGGCGGCGGCGGCTTCGGCCTGGGCGGTGGCTGCCTCTTCCCGGGCGGCGGCGGCTTCGGCCTGGGCGGCGGTTGCCTCGTCCTGGGCGGCGGCTGCCTGTGCGCTCGCCGCCTCGGCGGCTGCCTGCGCGTCGGCCAGCGCCGCTTCGGCTTCGGCGATGGCGTCCGCGCTGCCCGAAGCCGTGGCTTGGGCCAACCCGGCGGCGGCCTGCGCCTCGGCGGCTGCAGCGGCTGCCGCGTCCGCCGCGGCCGACGCGGCCTCTGCCGTGGCTGAGGCCGCGGACGCTTCTGCCTCCGCTGCGCCTGCCCTGGCGTCCGCGGCGTCGGCACCGGCCTGCGCGCCCGACGCGGCGGCCATCGCGGCCGCTGCGTCGGAGGCCGCTGCTGACGCAGCGTCCTGGGCCGCGGTGTCCTCCGCGGCGCAAGCAGAGGCGATCAGCGCCAGCGCGCCGAGAAGCGCCAACACGCCTGCGACGCGTGTCTTTCTGTGCGTTCTCATGGGAATGAACCTCCCCGGGTGGTCCTTTGGTCGATTGAGCAGGTTAGAGACTCTAACCTGCACCCTGGCAAGACCGTAGTCAGCCGGCCGCCGCTTGTGTTCGCGCCCCCGCCAACTCGGCGTCGCGTGCCGGCTCCGCGTCGCTGGAATCCTCGTCGCCGATCTGCACGTACACCTCGGCGCGGCGGAATTCGCCCAGCACGGCGCGCGTCGTGGCCAGGAGCATCAGCCCGCCCATGAGGCACAGAAACGCGCCCGCCCCGCTGACCAGCTTCGCGTCGGCGACGCGCGTCAGGCTGCCGATCCAGTTGAAGGCGATCATCGTCACGCCGGTGGCGAAGCCGGCGGTGGCCGTGCTCCAGATCCACTTGCGCCGCTCGTCGTGGCCGAACAGTCCCGATGCCAGGAGCGCGCACACCACGCCCGCGGCGGCGACGATGAGCGCTAGGTAGCCGAACCGGGGCCCCCCGGACGTGAACCCGTCGGTGACGATCTTCTCGGTGCGCTGGGCCTCGTTGATCAGGGCGGTCATCTTGAGGGTCGCCTCGCTGGCGCTGGCTGGATCCTCCTCGGCCTGGCGCCTCAGTTCCTCGATCTCCGCGGCCAATTCGGGGGAGATGACCGACTCGGCCCGTTCGTCGAAGGTCCAGCCCGAGAAGCCGGCGATGACCACGACGACCGCGGCGGCGGCGACCCCCACGATCCGGCCCGTGGCCACCGTCCTGACCAGGGGGCGCCGGGGGGTGAACGGGGCGACCCGCAGCCAGGCCGCGGCGCCGACGGTCGCCACGGCGGTTCCGATCAGCGCCAGCCAGACGCCGATGCCGTCGCTGTAGGCGGCGCTGGCGCCGTGCGGCGTGGCCCAGAGATAGGCGCCCGCCGAGACGAGCCCGCCGAGGGCGAACACCAGGGCGCCGTCGGCGCCGAGCCAGCGTGCGCCCCGTCCGGGCCTCTGTAGCGTCACCAGCGCCGATGCCGCCACCAGCAGGCTGAAGGCCAGGACCGCATAGCCGTAGACCGAGCCTCCCTCGGCCGCCAGGCCGTTGAAGCTCCGCCCGGCCAGGTCCAGGTCCACGAGGCGGCCGTACCCCGAGATCAGGCCGGAATCGGAACCCCAGGTGAGGAACACCGAGACGACCCCGAGTGCCGCCCCCGCCAGAGCCAGCGTTGCGCCGCGGCGCTCGGCGCCCGCGGCCGGCGCAGGCTTGGCCTCGGTTGCCGCCACCGCGCCGATGGTGGCAGCGGTCGGGAGCAGGGCCTCGGGGTTGAGGCGATGTCGCCAGGCCTTGCGGATCCGGGTGAGCAGGTACTCCCCGTCGCTCTCCTCGGTCTGGGAGATGCGGTCCAGGACCACCGCCACGATGAACAGTGCCAGGCCCGAGGAGGCGGCCTGCGCCGTGTCGAGGTTCTGAACCGCCTGGAACACCGGACGCCCCAGACCCCCCGAGGCCATGATGGCGGCGATGCCGAGCATGGAGATCGACAGCAGCAGGGTCTGGTTGAGGCCCGTCATGATGGCGGGGCGGGCCAGCGGGAGCTGCACGTCGCGCAGCACACGTCCCTCCGAGGCCCCGTAGGCCCGGGCGGCCTCGACCACGTCGGAGGGCACCTGGCGGATGCCGAGGTTGGTGAGCCGGATGAGCGGCGGCAGGGCGAACACCATCGTCACCATCGTGGCCGGCTCGGCGCCGATGCCGAAGAAGAAGATGATCGGCAGCATGTAGATGAACGGGTGCACCACCTGCATGGCGTCCAGCACCGGTCGCACGACGTTCCACGCACCGTCGAATCGACCGCAGAGGATGCCCAGCGGGATCCCGATGATGGCGCAGAGCGCAACGGCGACGATGATGATGCCGAGCGTGATCACCGTCTCCTTCCAGTACTCGGTGCCGAGAATGCCGCACAGGGCGAGAGCCAGGGCGACCGAGACGCCCACCCGCAGGTTGCGTGTGAACCAGCCGATGACCAGGAACACCACGCACACGGCGATCCAGGGCATGTCGGCGATCTCCCACCAGGGATGGTGCGCCGGCCCGTTCACGAAGTTGCGGAACAGGAACGTGAACGGCCACTCGAAGACGTCCAGAACGGGGGCCAGGTTCTGGTCGATCCAGCTCACCATCTGGTTGATCCACGCTCCGAACGGGACGTCCCACTGGTCCAGAACGGCGTTGTCACCGACCCCCGGAGCTTCAGATTGCGCCAGGACGGTCACATGTACACCTCGCGCTCGAACTTCTCCGAGAGGCTCTCCACGCGGCCCATCTCCTCCATGATGAGACGCGGGTCGAGGTTGCCCACGAGGGCGCCGGAGTCGTCGCAACACGCGATCGGCAGCCCCTTCCCTGCCAGGGCGTACACCTCGTTGAGGCTGCTCTCGTCGGAGCACGTGGCGAAGTCGGTCCGCAGCGCGGCGGCGACGTCGGATGCGCCCTCATTGGCGGCACGCACCGCGTCGGCGGCCGTCAGCACCGCTGTCGGCATACCGCGCTCGTTGACCACGAAGGCGCCCGCCCGGTCGCCGAGCGCCGCCAAGGCAGACGCCAGCGTGGTGCCGGCCGTCACCGGCGCGGGCTGGAGCATCACTTCGCGTACCAGGATCACGCGACCCTGGTCCACGTCCTGCACGAACTCGGCGACGTAGCCCGTCGCCGGTTCGGTGAGAATCTCGGTGGGCGTGCCCACCTGCACGACGGCGCCGTCCTTCATGATGCACACCCGGTCGCCGATGCGCAGTGCCTCGTTCAGGTCGTGGGTTATGAAGAGGATCGTCTTGTGGAGTTCGCTCTGGATCTCCAGCATCTCGTCCTGCATCTGGCGGCGGATGAGGGGGTCCAGAGCGCTGAAGGCCTCGTCCATGAGCAGGATCTCGGGATCCGAGGCCAGGGCGCGGGCCAGGCCGACCCGCTGCTGCATGCCGCCGGAGAGTTCTGAGGGCATGTTGTAGGCGTAGGGCCCGAGGCCCACCAGCGACAGCGCCCGCATGGACGCCTGGTTGCGCTCGTCCCGGCCGACGCCCTGCACCTTGAGCCCGTAACCCACGTTGTCGATGACGTTGCGGTGGGGGAAGAGAGCGAAGTGCTGGAACACCATGCCCATGTGCGTCCGCCGGAAGGCCTGCAACTCGGAACCCTCCAGGGCCTGCACGTCGGTGCCGGCGACGGTGATCGACCCTGCGGTGATGCCGATCAGCTTGTTGACGGTGCGCATGGCGGTGGACTTCCCGGAGCCCGAGAGCCCCATCACCACGAACACCTCGCCCTTGTGCACAGTGAAGGTGACGTTGTCGAGGCCCACCACGTGGCCGGTCTCGGCCTGCACTTCGTCCTTGGACATCCCCGACCGCAGCAGATCGAACGCCCGTCCGCCGGGCTGGGGTCCGAATATCTTGTAGACCCCGTCGAGGATGATTATTTCGTCGCCGTTCTGGGACATGCTCATGAGTTCTGCGGCCCGCACCGGCGCGTCCGGGCCGGGCACGGCGGCATGCTAACCCAAGCGCTCTCACCGTGTCCCCGCACGGTGGTTCCGCTGAGCCTTCGGGGCGCGGTGGTAGCGTGAACGGGCCGGCACACCCCCGGCGAAACAGCGGACGGAACGAGCGGAGATCGGTGGGCGGAGTGCAGCAGGCCGGCGTCTCATGATCGAGTTGGATCAGGTCACCAAGATTTACAAGGGCGAGGTCCTGGCGCTGTACAGCGTCTCCTGCAAGGTCAGCAAGGGCGAGTTCGTCTTCCTGGTGGGCCCGTCGGGTTCGGGCAAGTCCACGTTCCTCAAGCTCCTGAACCGCCAGGAGACCGCCGACCAGGGCTCGGTGTGGATCGCCGGCAAGGAGGTCGGCGCGCTGCCCCGGTCCAGCGTCCCGAAGCTGCGCCGGCTGGTGGGCTGCATCTTCCAGGACTTCAAGCTGCTGCCCAACAGGACCGTGTACGAGAACGTGGCGTTCGCGCTCGAGGTCACCGGGCGTTCCCGCCAGCAGGTCCGCACCCAGGTTCCGTCGCTGCTGGAGTTGGTGGGGCTCTCCAAGAAGACGCACAGCTATCCGCATGAACTCTCCGGCGGCGAGCAGCAGCGCGTCTCCATCGCCCGGGCGTTCGTGAATCGCCCGCCGATCCTCCTGGCCGACGAGCCGACCGGGAACCTCGACGGCGACACCTCCAACGGGATCATGCGCCTGCTCGCCGAGATCAACAAGCGGGGCACCACCGTCGTGATGGCCACCCACGACCAGCACATCGTGAACGCGGCGCGCCGCCGCGTGCTGCGGTTGGACCGGGGCCGGCTCATCGGCGACGAGGCCCGGGGCCGCTACACCGCCCAGGGCCGCTACACCTAGGAACGCACTTTGGCCATCTCCCTCGGCTACGTCTTCCGCGAGACGCGGGGCAACCTGCGCTGGAACGTCACCCTGTTCGCAGCCACGATCGTTGCCGTCTGGGTGTCGCTGACCCTGTTCGGCTCGTCGCTGTTGATCCGCGAGGGTGTCGAGCAGGCCACCGGGCGCTGGCGGGGCGGCATCGAGTTCATCGTGTTCATGAACGCCGATGCCAGCGAGGCCCAGCACGCCGCCATCCGGGGAGCCCTCGACGAGAACCCCGAGATCAGCGGCTACGACTACGTCGACCAGCAGGGCGCCTTCAACGAGTTCATCACCGAGTTCGCCGACCGTCCCGAGCTGATCGAGAACGTCACGCCGGAGATCCTGCCGCCCTCCTACCGGGTGAAACCCAGCGTCGGGGACGCGGATGTGATCGAGGCCCTGGCGGCGCAGTTCGACGCCCGGCCCGGTGTGCGGCAGGTGACGCTGCCCGTAGAGGTGATCCGCACCCTCCAGCAGAACAGCCAGAAGGTCAGCGTGTTCGTGCTGATCATCGCCATCGTCGTGCTGCTGGCCGCGTTGATGCTGATCGCCAACACCATCCGCACCGCCATCTTCGCCCGCCGCCAGGACATCGAGGTGATGAAGCTCGTGGGTGCCTCCAACTGGTACGTGCGATTGCCCTTCATGGTGGAGGGCACCATCCAGGGGCTGATTGGCGGGGCGCTGGCGATCCCGATGCTGTTCCTCATGAACAACCTCATGGCCGGGTTCGTGCAGGACGACTACCTGGAGCTGCTGCGCTCGCTGGTGGTCGACAGCGCCGTGGTGTGGAACACCTCGCTGCTCGTGACCGGGATCGGTGCGGCGGTGGGCGTGGTCGGCTCGCTGTTCGCCGTGGGGCGCTTCCTCGACGTCTAGGCGCGGCCGCCCGGTCGGGCCCGGTGGCGGCCTTGGGGCTAACCTGCCGGTGATTCGGTCGCAGTCACGGAGGGAGGCCCCAAATGGTGCAGAGCGTGCGAGGCGTGATCAGCCGGTCGAAGGGCGCGCCGGTCGAGATGGAGACGATCCTGGTGCCTGACCCGGGGCCCGGCGAGGCTCTCGTGGCGATCCAGGCTTGCGGGGTGTGTCACACCGATCTGCACTACCGCGAGGGCGCCATCAACGACGACTTCCCGTTCCTGCTGGGCCACGAGGCCGCCGGGATCGTCGAGGCGGTCGGGCCGGGCGTCGACGAGGTGGCGCCCGGCGACTTCGTGATCATCAACTGGCGGGCCGTCTGCGGGCAGTGCCGATCCTGTGCGCGCGGGCGCTCCCAGTACTGCTTCGCCACCCACAACGCCAGCCAGCCGATGACGCTCACCGACGGCACCAAGCTGTCGCCCGCATTGGGCATCGGGGCGTTCGTGGAGAAGACGCTCGTCGCCGCCGGACAGGCCACGAAGGTGTCGCCTGAGGCCAGCCCCGAGGCCGCCGGGCTGCTGGGCTGCGGCGTAATGGCCGGCCTGGGCGCGGCCATGAACACCGGCGGTGTGGGCCGGGGCGACTCGGTGGCCGTGTTCGGTTGCGGGGGCGTGGGCGACGCCGCCATCGAGGGCGCCCGCCTGGCGGGCGCCTCGACGATCATCGCGGTGGACATCGACGACCGCAAGCTGGAATGGGCACGCCAGTTCGGCGCCACGCACACGATCAACAGCCGCGAGACCGACCCGGTGGAGGGCATCAAGGCGCTCACCGGCGGCAACGGCGTGGACGTCGCCGTTGAGGCGATCGGCCTGCCGGAGACCTACCGGCAGTGCTTCGAGGCTCGCGACCTCGCCGGCACCGTCGTGCTCGTGGGCGTGCCGAACCCCACCGCCACCATCGAGTTGCCGTTCATCGAGGTGTTCGGCCGGGGTGGGGCGCTGAAGTCGTCCTGGTACGGGGATTGCCTGCCGAGTCGCGACTTCCCGATGCTGATCGACCTCTACCTGCAGGGCCGGCTGAACCTGGACGGCTTCGTCAGCGAGACCATCGCCATCGACGAGGTGGAGGAGGCCTTCCACAAGATGGAGCGCGGCGAGGTGCTGCGGTCCGTCGTCGTCATGGACTGAGTCGCCCAAGCCTGAGAGACACCCGGCCCTTGCGACGGTGCGGATGAGTTCCCCGTCGCGGCCCCTCGAGGGAGTCCGGGTTCTTGAGTTGGGCGCACTCGTGGCGGCCCCCTACTGCGGGATGCTGCTCGCCGATCTGGGTGCCGACGTCATCAAGATCGAGCCGCCGGAGGGGGACATGGCGCGGCACTTCGCGCCGTTCGTGGCGGGGGAGAGCGCCTTCTTCATGTCCGTCAACCGCCGCAAGCGGAGTGTCGTCCTGGATCTCAAGCAACCCGAAGCGGTGTCCTGGGTGCATGAGCTGGTCAAGAGGACCGATGTGGTTCTGCACAACTACCGGACCGGCGTCGCCGAACGCATCGGCGTCGGCTACGAGGAGCTCGCCGCTCTCAACGCCGGGCTGGTCTACTGCGCCATCTCAGGCTTCGGACCGACCGGTCCGATGGCGCACCGCCCCGCCATCGATCTGCTGTTCCAGGCCGAGTCCGGGATGATGGCGATCACCGGCGAGCGGGACGGCTCGCCGGTGAAGGTCGGCACGAACGCCGCGGATGTCTACGCCGCCACCACGGCGGCGGCCTGCGTCAACGCCGCGTTGGCGAGCAGGGCCCGCAGCGGGCTCGGCGTGCGCGTCGACGTCTCGTTGAGGGACGCGTTCCTGGCGCTGCAGGCCTGTTGGTTCACGAGTTTCCTCGCCACCGGCGAGCAGTCCGAACGACTCGGTGCCGGGTCCCCGTTCACCGCCCCGACCGATGTCTTCCCGACGATGGACGATTGCATCGTCCTGGCTGTCGTCAACAGCAAGCACTGGCGGATCCTCTGCGGCGTTCTGGGCCTCGACCACCTCGTCGACGACCGCCGCTTCGGTGACAACGAGGCGCGGGTGGCGAACGCCTCGGAGATCCGCGAGATCGTCTCGGAGGTGCTTGCCAGGCGCACGACGGAGCAGTGGATCGAGATGTTCGATGAAGCCGGGATTCCGGCGGGACGGGTTTACGACTACCGGCAGGTCGCCGCCGATGAGCAGATCCGTCACAATGCGATGGTGCTCGGTTTCGATCACCCGACTGCCGGCACGGTGATGACGCAGGGGGTTCCGTTCTGGCTGGACGGCGAGAAGAACCCGGATCCCGCACCGCCACCGACGCTCGGCCAGCACACGCGCGAGGTGCTGATCGAGTCGGGATGCTCGGCGGAGGTGGCCGACAATCTCGCCGGTGTTTGCAGGGCCTAGCGCAGAAGGAGCAATCGAGTTGACACAAGGTCAACTGCACGACGTTCTCTACGAAGTGGATGACGGGTTGGCGTGGATCACGATCAACCGGCCCGAGCGGCTCAACGCGTTTCGAGGGCGCACGATCGATGAACTCATCCACTGCTTCAAGCAGGCGTGGGGCGACCCCGCCGTCGGTGTCGTCGCGCTCACGGGTGCGGGCGAGCGGGCCTTCTGCGTCGGCGGGGACCAGAAGCAGCGTCTCGAGAGCGGCGACTACGGGCCGAGCGAGTACGGCGTCTTCCAGGACGAGTACCTGCAACGCCTGATCCGGGACATCCCCAAGCCGGTGATCGCCGCGGTGAACGGGTACGCCATCGGTGGTGGCCAGGTACTGCACGTCGTGTGCGATCTGTCCATCGCGGCCGACCATGCCGTCTTCGGTCAGGCCGGGCCCCGGGTCGGCTCGTTCGACGCCGGGTTCGGAACGGCCTACCTGGCGCGCCACGTCGGCGTTCGTCGTGCCCGCGAGATCTGGTACCTGTGCCGGCGCTACAGCGCCGAGGTGATGCTCGAGTGGGGCCTCGTCAATGCGGTGGTGCCCATGTCCGAGCTGCGTGACGAGGTTCGCAGTTGGGCCGACGAGATGCTCGCCCTCTCTCCGGCGGCGCTCAAGTTCGTCAAGCACTCCTTCAACGCGGACACCGAGTCGATCGCGGGCATCTCGGCGGTCGCTTTCGACGGTCTGGCGGTGTTCGTGGACTCCGAGGAGGCTCAGGAGGGGGTCAGGGCCTTCAACGAGAAGCGCGATCCCGACTTCGGCCAGTTCCGTTGAGAGCCATCCAGATCCTCGGGCGGGCGGTGGCTGCCGAGTTGCCGACGATCGGCCTGTCCGGCGAGGTTCGAGAGTCGGTGTGACGAGTGGTGCCGGACGTCTACGACGAGATCGAGGTGCTGCCACGCTCTCAACTCGAGGCGTTGCATCAGGAACTCTTCGCCGAACAGCTCGGCTACGTGATGGCGCACTCGGCGTTCTACCGGCGGAAGTTCGGCGCCACGGCCAAGAGCATCAGCTCGCTCGATCAACTGGTCGACCTGCCGTTCACCTCGAAGGACGAGGTGCGGGAGAGCCTTCTCGCACGGCCGCCGCTGGGCCTGCACGCGGCCGCGCCACTGGAGTCGGTCGTGCAGATCCAATCCTCGTCGGGCACGACCGGCATGCCGACCTTCGTCGGTGCGACCGCCGAGGACATCGAGACCTGGAACTCGATGGGTGCGCGGGTGTTCTACGCGAACGGGTTCCGGCCGCACGACTGGGTCATGCACGCCTACGCCATGGGTCGGGGTTTCGTGGGCGGGCTCGTGAACGTCGAGCACCTGCAGCACCTGGGCTGCTGCGTGATACCCCTGGGGGCGGAGGCCGGTACCGAGCGGCTGCTGCGCGCCATCGAGCACCTGCAGCCGGTGGCGATGTGCGGCACACCGTCGATGGTGTTGCATCTCGGCGCCGCCGCGCCCGATGTCCTCGGCAAACCGGCGAGCGAGCTCTCGGTCCGGAAGATCTCCGTGGGTGGCGAGCCCGGCGCCGGCGAGCCCGCCATCCGTGCGCAGATGGAGGCGCTCTGGGCAGCCGACGTGCGCGACATGATGGGTGGCGCGGACTTCGGGAGCACGTACTGGGCGGAGTGCGACCGCAAGGACGGGATGCACCTCTGCTCGCAGGGTGCCCTGCACGTCGAGATCATCGATCCGGCGACGCTCGCGTCGCTCCCCATCGAGGAGGGCACGACCGGCGAGCTTGTCTACACCACGTTGGCTCGGCGTGCCACGCCGCTGATCCGCTACCGGATGGGCGACCTGGTGACGATCACGGCGCTGGGCTGCACGTGTGGCCGGACCGGCTATCGCATCAAGGCGCACGGCCGCACCGACGACATGCTGATCGTCCGCGGCGTCAACGTGTTCCCTGCGGCCATCAAGGAGGTGGTGGTGGCGATGCGGCCCCGAACCACGGGCTACTTGAAGATCGACATCGACTTCCCGGGCCACAGCACCCCTGACCCTCTGAGGCTGCGCGTCGAGGTGGCGGGGCGGAACATCGGCGCGTTCCCGATCCTGGCGGCCGAGATCGAGCAGCGGATCCAGAGCATGCTGTCGGTCAGGACGATCGTGTCCCTGGTGCCCGACGGTGCCATCGAGCGACCGGGAGTGCAGAAGGAGAAGCTGGTGGAGCGCGATGGCGGCTGAGGGCGGGGGACCGGCATGAGCGTTCTGCTGCTGGACGACTCGACCGGCTGGCTCGGCGAGATCCTGTCCGACGGCGCCTCCGAGGGAACCGTGCTCGCCGCCTGCGACCCGCCTGCTGACTGGTCCGCCGTGGAGGAGCGACTCGTCGACGCCTTCCACGCCGCACGCGAGTGCGTGGCGCAGGGGGCGCCGCTCGTCTACATCGTGCACTCCGAGGACCTGCGTGGCACGAGGTCGGCCCTGGCGAGCGCGCTCGCCACCGCACTGATCGGCTGCGCCAGGGCGGTGGCGTACGAATTCCAGCGTGATGGAGCCGCGGCGAACGTCGTGGCGCTGCCGACCGACGCGGATCGTCCGGGTGCGGCACGGGTCATCGGGAACCTGCTGGCGGACCCGGTGCTCACCGGCGAGCTGCTGGACCTCGGGAGCGCCAAGCTGGGAAAGCTCCAGCCGTGAGCCTGTCCATCGTCACCGGCGCCGCTCGCGGGATCGGCCTCGAGATCGCCCGTCGCCTGGCGGCCGACGGCCATGCGCTTCTGCTCGTCGACGTCGCGCCGGCCGTGGAGGCCGCGGCGGCTGATCTCGGGGCCCGTTCGGCCTGCGCCGACGTGACGGAGCCGTCAGGCCTCGAGGCCATTGCCGCGATGGTCAAGGACGGGGGCGAGGCGGTTCGGTCGATCGTCAACAACGCCGGGATCACGCGTGATGCACGTCTCACGAAGATGGCCGAGTCGGACTTCCGCGCCGTGCTGCGGGTCAACCTCGGCGCTGCCTACGCGCTGGTCGATCGACTGCGCGGCGAACTGATCGACGGCAGTTCGATCGTCTCGATGAGCTCCCGCGCCTACCTCGGCACCTTCGGGCAGATCAACTACGTCGCATCCAAGGCCGGATTGGTGGGCTTGACGCGTGCCCTGGCCCTTGAGTTCGCCCCCCGGACGCGGGTCAACGCCGTCGCCCCCGGCTTCACGGACACGGAGATGACGAGGGCGGTGCCCGAAGCCGTTCGGGACCGGATCGTGCCGGCGATACCCATGAAGCGAGCCGGCGAGCCGCCCGAGATCGCAGAAGTCGTCGCCTTCCTCACGTCGCCGGCGGCCTCGTACGTCACCGGCCAGGTCGTGTTCGCCTGCGGCGGGCGCGGCATCGTGTGACTCCCGGGACGGCTCGATGACCCGGCAGGTCAACGACGTGTGCAGCGGGGCCGCAAAGTAGGGTGGCTCGAGGGATCAGGCGCACAGGGGGTGCAGGTATGACCTCGATCGTTCGGTTCGTCGACTCGGATGCCGGGGTGGCTCGGCCTGGAGTGCTGGATGACGATGGGGTTCATCCGATCGAGAGTGTCGACACGCTCGCGGCGTTGCTGCACCACTCGGCGGCTGAGATTCGTGAGCAGATCGTGGCTGCGGCCGGGAATGCGCCGGTCGCGGGCGTGCCCCGGTTGTTGAGCCCGATCGACGGGGACACGCCGGTCTGGGGGGCCGGGGTCACCTACCGGGTCTCGCAGGAGGCCCGCATCGAGGAGAGCGGGGACGAGGACGTCTACATCCGGGTCTACAACGCCGAGCGTCCCGAACTGTTCCTGAAGTGTGTCGCCCACGAGGTCGTCACCGACGGTGAGCCGGTCGGGCGGCGTCCGGACTCCGACAACGACACGCCCGAACCCGAGTTGGCCCTCATGATCAACGTCGACGGCGAGATCGTCGCCTACGGCGCGTGCAACGACATGTGCGCCCGGGCCATCGAGGGCGAGAACCCCCTCTACATCCCGCAGGCCAAGATCTTCGCCGCCTCCTGCGTGCTGGCGCCCACCATGCGCCCCTCCTGGGAGGTGCCCGACGCCTACGACCTCACGATCCGGCTGCGGCTCAGCCGCGGCGCCGACGTCCTGTTCCGCGGGTCCACCTCCACCTCGGAGCTGGCCCGCACGCTCGAGGAGTTGGTGGAGTGCCTGTTCTGCGCCACGGCGTTCCCCGACGGGGTGGTGCTGTCCACCGGCACCTGCCTGGTGCCGCCGCTGGAGTGCCCCAGCGAGGTGGGCGACATCATCGAGATCGCCATCGACGACATCGGCAGCATGCGCAACGTCGTCACCTCCACCGACGACATCAAGGGTTGGCTGCACCGCCGCCACGCCGACCCGCTGACGCCGTACGAGGCCTGAGCGCGTCGGTCGCCGGACCGCGGCCCATCTGCGGGATCGGGTTCCTACGCGGCGGGCCTGACGAGGCCGAGTGGGCCCCAGCACTCGAAGTTGCCGTCGGTGGCGAGCGCGCACGTCTCGTTGTTGCCGGCGCTGATGGCGGTGTAGGTCCCGTCGGGGGCTTTGGCTTGGCCGCTTGAGTTGTTGCCCCAGCATTGGATGGTGCCGTCGGTGGTCAATGCGCAGGTGTAAACGTTGCCGGCGCTGACGGCGGTGTACCGCCTGCTGGCGGCGGTGATGGTTCCGGTCTGGCTGTCGTTGACCTGCAGGGGGCTGCTGTTGAGCCAGCGGCCGGCGGCGGCGCCGGTGGGGAAGAAGCGGGCGCGGGGGAGTTGTCGTTGCCCCCAGGCGTCGTTGCTGGTGGCGCGTTGTTGGACGCCGAACTCGACGCGGCCGTCGGCGAGTCTGCGCGCGGTGATGCGCACTTCGGTCGCGGCGTCTGGGGTTTCCTGGGCGGCGGCGGGTGCGGCGACCAGCGCGCCGGCGGCGATCGCCGACGCGAGCGCGAGCGCGGCCGCGGCGCCTAGCGCCTAAAACTCCGGGGGGGGGGGGCTGTCAGCGCGTCCGCGGTGCGCGGACGGCCGGTCGGTGCGAAGAACATACTCACGCCTCTCTGGTGCAGTGTGCTGATGGGCGACAGAGGGCGGACTCTGCACCGGTCGAGGCCGAGCCCGCGCCCGGCGCGGTACAGCGGCCGCCGAACAGGGCTCGCCGTGCCAGCGGCGGGACCGGCCGAACTGGTGGAGCCGAAGCAGGAATACCCCGGTCCGCATCGGCGCACGGTGGTGAAGCGCCGCCCGCGCGCGACTATGCGAACTGGCCGACGATGAGGGCCACGCCGCCGGCGAGGGCCACGGTCAGCACCGCAGGGCGGAACCAGGTGCGGTCGAGGAACGGCCGCACCAGCCGCGAGACGGCGAGGCCGATGAACATTCCCGGGGCCAGGTAGCCGATCAGCTTGAGTTCGTGGAGACCGAAGTTGCCGCGCACCGCCAGCAAGGCGATGCCCGCGCCGCCGACCACACCGATGTAGGCCGAAGAGGTCGAGCGCAGCACCGGCGGGCGCATCTCGCTGAAGCAGATCCCCAGGGGCGCACCGGGCAGCGCCGCGGCGATGGCTCCGAAACTGCACGTCAGCCCGCCGGCGACCTCGGTGCGGCGGGTCTGCCGCAGGCGGAATCCCGCCAGCAGGATCAGCGCCGAGCCGGCGACCAGAGCCCCGATCAGAATTGTCCGGGTCGTCTCGGGCACGAGCTCCAGGACCGCGAAGCCGGCCGCCAGGCCGACCGGGAGTCCCCAGAGCGCGTGCTTCACCGCCCGCCAGTCGATGTGCCTGCCCTCCACGATGATGTGCCGTATGCCGATGATCTGCCCCACGATGAGAAGCGGTCCGGGGATGAACGCGGGGTCGATGGCGACGAGGGCCGGGGCGGCCACCAGCGACAGCCCCACGCCCACAGAGCCCTGCACGATGGCGCCGCCCGCCACCGCGGCGATGGCGAGGACCAACTCGACGGCGCTCAAGGGTCGCGCCTTGGGCGACGCCGCACCCGGATCTCCCCGGCCACCTCCTGGCAGGGATGGACCTCGATGTCACCCTTGCGGTCACGGCGGCCGTCGAGGTTCTCCTTCCAGCCGCTCCCGTCGGTGGCGAAGGTCCAGAAGTGCGTGAGGCAGACGATCTCCTCGCCGGCCACGGCCCCGGAGTCACCGAGGTGCGACCACTGGTGCGGGCAGCGTGCCTCCATCACGCACGGAACCCCGCTCTCGGTGCGCCACACCACCACGTCGGTGTCGTCGAGGATCGCCTCGACGACACCGCCGGGAGCAACCGCTCCGGCTGAGGTGATCGCCACCCAGTCGCCCGCGGCGGGGGGACCGGCGTCCGGGCCGGAGCCGTCCAAGATGCTTACCGGGTCACCCGCTGCTGTTCAGCTGTTGGCGGCGTCGACCATCCCGACAATGCGCTCGGGGGTGGCGGGTAGGCGGCGGATGCGGATGCCGAGGGCGTCGTCGATGGCGGCGCAGATGGCGGAGGGTGCCATCATGCGTCCCGCCTCGCCGCCGCCCTTGATGCCGTAGGGGGTGTAGGGGCTGGGTGTCTCGTTGTGGCCCACCCGCAGCGTCGGCGAGTCCAGCGCGGAGGGGATGAGGTATTCGGCGAAGGAGGGTGTGCGCAGCACGCCGTCCTCGTCATAGAGGAACTCCTCGTACAGGGTGCTGCCGAGGCCCTGCACGGTGCCGCCGATGACCTGGCCGCCGACCGAGCGCGGGTTCACGACGGTGCCGCAGTCGTGCACGGCGGCGTAGTCCAGGAACTCCACGCGCCCCGTTTCGGGATCCACCTCCACAACCACGACGTGGCTGGCGTGGCCGACGAAGGGGTAGAAGACCCCCAGGTTGGTGCGCTCGGGGTTGGGCATGGTGGTGTAGGGGTGGTCCTGGACGTGGCTGGCCTCGAGGCCGGTTTCGATCTCCTCGGGCAGGGAGTGTTTGAACATGTGGGCGGCCAGGGCGATCTCGGCGAGCTCCTTGCGCTGGTCGGGGCTGCCGCGCACCGCGAAGCCGCCCTCCTCCCAGACGAGGTCGTCCTCGTTGGCCTCCAGCAGGTGGGCGGCGATCTTGGCGGCCTTGGCCCGGATGCTCTGGGACGCACCCTCCACCGCGCCGCCCACCATGATCGTGAAGCGGCTGCCGCCCGGCCCGGTGGCCGGCATGCCCTGATTCGAGCCGGCGTAGACCACCGAGACGTCCTCGGGCTTGATGCCCAACTCCTCGGCCACGAACTGCGCCACCATCGTCTCGGGGCTGTTGCCCCAGGAGGCGTTGGAGTACAGCGTGGCGGTCACCGCGCCCATGGCGTCCACCTTCAGGGTGACGCTCTCGGGGGCGCTGGTGACGGGGGCGGCGACCGGCTCGTCGAACCAGAACCAGAATTCGGTGGCGCTGAACACGCTGCGCTCCTGGCAGGTGCACACGCCGATGCCGACGTGGCGGCCCTCGGCGCGCATCTCGGCCTGCCGCTTGCGCCAGCCCTTGTAGTCGGAGAGTTCCATGGTCTTGTTCAGCACGGCTTCGTAGTCGCCGCTGTCGTAGACGTTGCCGGTGGGGATGAAGTAGGGGAACTGGTCGGGCTGGATGAAGTTCATCCGCCTGATGTCCACCGGATCCATGCCCAACTCGAGGGCCATGAGATCCACCATGCGCTCCAGGATCCAGTTGCCCACCTCGGAGCCGAAGCCCCGGTAGGCGCCCTGCTGGCACTTGTTCGTGAGGACCGCGGTGAGGTCGTATCCGATGCTGCTCATGCGGTACGGGCCGACGGCCTGGGCGAGGGAGTTGCCGTGCTGGCCCACGCCGAACTGGATGTAGGCGCCGTAGTTGTCCACCACCTTGTAGCGGGTGCTCAGCAGCGTGCCGTCGGCCTTGGCGGCCAGCTCCACCTCGTAGTAGCGGTCCGAGCCGTGGTGGTCGCCGTTGGCGATGTTGTCCAGGCGGTCCTGCATGAACTTCACCGGCCGCCCGGTGATGCGGGCCATCATCGCCGCGATGGTGGCGGTCTTGACCTCGAAGAACTTGGCCCCGAAGCTGCCGCCGGAGGGGTGGGGTTGCAGATCCAGCTTGTTGCTCGGCACCCGCAGGGTGTTGGCCAGCAGGAAGAGGAAATGCGTGAACGACATGGAATTCACGTGGATGGTCATCATCCCCGTGGCGGCGTCGTAGTCGGCGACCGCCCCGACGGTCTCCAGCGGCTGGCCGCCTGAGCGCCCCCAGTGCAGGGTGTCCCGCACGATCACGTCCGCGGCGGCGAAGTCGCCGTCCACGTCACCGAAGGTGAACTTGCGGTGGAACGGGATGTTGGAGCCCAGTGCCTCGTGGATGAGCGGCGCGTCCTCCTCCAGCGCTTCGAGCATGTCGGTGAGCGGCTCGAGCGGCTCGTAGGTCACCTCGATGAGTTCGGCGGCGTCCTCGGCGACGGCACGGGAGGTGGCGGCCACGACGGCCACGCCCTCGCCCATGTAGCGCACCTTGTCGACCGCCAGGCAGTACCAGGTGTGCTTGTCGGGCGAGGGCCCGAAGTCGGGCATGGGATTGACGTGGTCCGTGACGTTCTCGCTGGTGACGATGGCCACCACGCCCGGAACGGCTTCGGCGGCGGAGGTGTCGATGCTGAGGATCTTGGCGTGGGCCATGGTGCTGCGCGCCACGGCCACCTCCAGCATGTTCGGCACCTCGTAGTCGTCGATGTAGTTGCCGCGGCCGCGCAGGAACTTCGGGTCCTCGACCCGTGGGATCGACTTGCCGACCCACTCCAGGTGCTCGGGGTGCTGGCGAACCTTCGGGATGGTCATGTCAGTCCTCCTCGGCACGCATCTCGGCCGCGGCGTCCAGCACCGCGTCGACGATGTACTGGTAACCGGTGCAGCGGCACATGTTGCTGGAGATGCCCTCGCGGGCCTCCTCGGCGCTCAGGTCGGGGTTGTTGTTGATCAATTCCAGGCTGCGCAGCAGCATCCCGGGTGTGCAGAACCCGCACTGCAATCCTTGGTGGCGCCGGAACGCCTCCTGGAGGGGGTGCATCTCGGCGCCGGGGGCGAGGCTCTCGACGGTCTGGATGTCGGCGCCGTCCGCCTGCACCGCGAACATGATGCAGGACCGCACGCTGCGGCCGGCGATCAGCACCGTGCACGCCCCGCAGGCGCCCTGCTCGCAACCGATGTGTGTGCCCACCAGACCCAGGTCGTGGCGCAGGAAGTCCGCCAGGCTGCGGCGCGCCTCCACGCCGGCCGACGTCGCCGTGCCGTTGATGGTCACAGTGATGTCGTGAGTGTTCATGCCTCACCTCCTGCCCGCTCGGCGGCCGCTGTGAGTGCCCGCCGGGTGAGAACCCGCGCCAGCTTCTTGCGATAGGCCCCCGAACCGAACGAGTCCGACAGGGGCTCGACACCCGAGGCGGCGGACTCCGCCGCGGCGGCGAACACATCCGCGTCCGGCTCCGCCCCCACCAGGATCGCCTCGGCCTCGGGCCGGCGCAGCGGCACTTCCGCCACCCCGCCCAACACCACCGAGGCCCGATCGATGGTGCCGCCGCTCGTGTGGACCAGCACTGCGGCGAGCGCGATCGGCCAACTCTCCGCGGTCACGCTGAACTCCAAGAACCCGTGACCTGTGCCCGCCGGCCAGGCGTCCACCGTCACGGCGGTGACCAACTCGCCCTCCTCCAGGGCCGTCGTGAAGTAGCCCTCGAAGAAATCCTCCGAGGCGATCTCGCGGGTGCCGCCGGCGCCCTGAGCGGTGACGGTGCCGCCCTGCGCCTTGAACGCCGCGGGCAGCTCGGCGCTCGGATCGGCATGGGCGATGCTGCCCACCACCGTGCCCTGGTGGCGCACCGGCACCTGCCCGGCGTTGGCGATCGCGTCGGCCAGCACCGGCGCCACCGCCAGCGTGTCGGCGTGCAACTCCACGGCCCGCTGGCGGGCGCCCGCACCCACGTGCAGGCCGCCGCCGTTGGCGCCGCAGCCGGCCAGATCCGGCGCACGGGTGATGTCCACCAGGTGGCCCGGTGCCGCCAATCGCAGATTCATCAACGGGATCAGACTCTGACCCCCCGCCAGGATCCGGGCATCGAACCCCAACTCACCCAACAGAGCGGCGGCCTCGGCGCCCGACGCCGCCCGGTGATACTCGAAAGGTGGCGACTTCATAGGCCCCTCCTCGGAAACGCTGATCAGGAACGTAGTTCCTGGGGGATGGGCATGCCATCTGCGCCGCCTCAGGCCGGCGGGTCTGCGACCTCCGCCAGATCGAGGGCGTTATCGATCAACCCGAGGACCCCGCGAGGTGGCGCTCCCGCATCCCGGCTGTCCCCCCAGGCCGGGATGCGGGGGCCGATCGGAGGCGAATCGGGCAGGAGACCTCGGCGCCGGACACCTCGCGTACCCTAGCCCAGCGCCGCCGGCGGCCTTCCGGAGCGCTAGAGGAGTCGCAGGTGCCGTGCCTTGGCGAGGGCCTCGATGCGGTTGCGGGCCGGCGGTTCTTGTGCCCGCTCGGCCGGCAGGTCGGGGAGCGTCGTCGTCGAGGTGCCTCCGGTGGCTCTCGTCTCAATGGCCCGGCGGGCTGGGGAACCCGCCGACCAGCGACTCGTAGGTCTTGGCCGCCGCCAGCGCGGTCGTCTCGTCCCAGTAGCGGGCCACGAAGCTCATCCCCACCGGGAGCCCGTCGCTGAGGCCCGCCGGCACGTTGACGACCGGGTGCCCGGTGACCGAGCACGGCAGGGTGTTCGGCACCATCTCCAGCGCCCTCGCCACGTAGTCGGCGATCGAGCAGTCCTCGGGGGGCAAGGCGGTGGGCATCATCGGAAGCGTCGGGTAGCAGAGCACATCGCAGCTCTCCAGAGCCCTGTCGTACGCCTCGTTGATCAGCGGACGCAGGTTCTGCGCCTTGGCGTAGCTGGACCCTCCGTGCAGGTTCAGCATGTACTGCCCGAACAGGGCCACGTACTTGACGGAGTGGGAGACCGCGTCGCCGTGGCGTCGCCAACCCGCCGCGAAAGCCTCCATGATCTCGGGGTTGTACCGGCCGCGGTGGTTCAGGCCGTAGCCGTTGCCGCGCAGCATCTGCCAGGCTCCTCCCTCGGTTGCGATCACGCTCCAGACCGCCGGTGCCCAGGCGTGCTCGGGAAGGGTTATCTCCCGCACCTCGGCGCCGGCCGTCTCCAGGCGTGCCAGAGCACCGCGCACCGTATCGTCCACCGCCGCGTCGCTGATCGGGTGGCCGAATCCTTCGGTCACCACGCCGATGCGCAGGCTCGCTGGCTCTCGGTCAAGTCCCGCGGTGTAGTCCACCCCCGACGGTGCCGACAATTGGCGTTGGTCCGCCCCGTCGGGTCCGGCAATGGCCGTCAGCAGCAGCGCCGCGTCATCGACGGTGCGAGCGACCGGTCCGAGATGGTCGAACGTGTACTCGATGGGGAAGGCCCCCGTATATGGCACGAGGCCGTAGCTGGCTTTGATCCCGACGATGCCCGACCAGCAGCTGGGGATCCGCACCGAGCCCCCCTGGTCGCCGGCGATGGCCATGTCCACGTCGCCGGTTGCCACCAGCACGGCACTGCCGCACGACGAGCCGCCGGCGGAACGGGTGGGATCCCAGGGGTTGCGCACCGGGCCGGTGGCGGCGGTGTGGCTCCCGCCGGAGAAGCACAGGTCCTCGCAGACCGCCTTGCCGGCGATCTCGCCGCCCGCCTCCAGGATGCGCCGTACCACGCTGGCGTCGCTGCGGGGCACGAACCCCTCCAGGGTGGCCGAGCCGTTCATCATCGGCACGCCCGCCACGTCGACGTTGTCCTTGATGGCGATTCGCTTGCCTGCCAGGAGGCCCTCGTCGCGCTCGCGCACGGCGCAGCGCCGGTACCACGCACCGAGGGGGTTGTCGGCGGGCTCGGGTTGCCAGGAGTGGCGCTCGGGCACCGCCGGCGTCTGCTGCTGGTAGAGGTCCTCCACGGCGTCGTAGGCCGCCAGCGCGCCCACCACCAGCTCCCGGTAGGCGGCCAGGTCGTCCTCGCTCGGCGACAATCCGAAGCCGGCGGCGATTGCCCCCAACTCGTCGGTGCTCGGAACCGGTACCCCCATGGTGCCTCCTCGGCGAGACGTCGCTGCCCGTAACCTACGATGCCCCGCCGCGCGGGTGTTACCCGCGTTTGCAGGTGCTTGGCCCGGGGGCCCGGCGCGGCGAGGTTTCTATGAATCGGGCCGGCCACCCCGTCATTCCGGCAGAGGCGGGAATCCGGGCCCGCACCCTCCGGCACGGCGACCGTCCGGCCGGCCCGGCCCGGTGTACTTTCGCGGCGATGGGGCGACCCAACGTCCTCTTGGTGATGGCGGATCAGTTGGCGCCGCACTTCACCGGCACCTACGGCCACCCTTCGTGGCTGGGACGGCTGGTCGGGGCGCTGGGAGAGGTGGGCGAACTGGACCGCACCGTGGTCATCGCCACCAGCGACCACGGCGACATGCTCGGCGACCGGGGCACCTGGTTCAAGATGTGCTTCTACGAGAGATCGGCACGGGTGCCGCTCGTGGTGGCCGGTCCTGACGTGGTCCACCGCACCGTCGGCAACGCCTGCTCGCTGCTGGACCTGTTCCCGACGCTGTTGGACATCGCCGGCGACGGGACCGAGCCGGCGGCACCGCTGGTGGGGCGCAGCCTCTGGCCCAGCGCCACCGGCGGGGAGGATCCCGTCGACGAGACCATCGGCGAGTACACCGCCGAGATGACGTCGCACCCCATCCACTCGACGGCTCGACTGAGCCGGCGGCGCGGCTCCGAGACGGTCAGCGGTTGCGCAGTTCGACGCGGCGGATCTTGCCCGAGACGGTCTTGGGCAACTCGGCGGTGAACTCGATACGGCGGGGGTACTTGTAGGGCGCGGTGGTGGCCTTGACGTGCTCCTGCAACTCGCCGGCCAGATCCTCGCCGGGCTCGAAGCCCGCCGCGAGCACGACGAACGCCTTGACGATCTGGCCCCGGATCTCGTCGGGGACGCCGACCACCGCAGCTTCGGCGACGGCGGGATGCTCCAGCAGCGCCGACTCCACCTCGAAGGGGCCGATGCGGTAGGCGGAGGAGAGGATCACGTCGTCGGCCCGCCCCACGAACCAGAAGTAGCCGTCGGCGTCGCGGATCCCGCGATCACCGGTCACGTACCAGTCCCCTCGGTGCGCCTCGGCATTGCGGTCCGGGTCCCGCCAGTACTCCTTGAACAGTCCGACCGGCCGGGTGGGTTCGACGCGCACGGCGATGTCGCCCTCGCTCCCGTCGGGCACCTCCGCCCCGGTCTCATCGATGACCGCCACGTCGAAGCCGGGCAGTGCGAGGCCCATCGAACCGGCCCGCACCGGTATGCCGGGAAGGTTCGCCACGACGGCCACCGTCTCGGTCTGGCCGTAGCCGTCGTGTATCACCGTCCCGGTGGCCTCCTGCCACACCTTGATGACTTCGGGATTGAGTGGCTCGCCCGCAGACGTGCAGTGCCGCAGGCTCGAGAAGTCGTAGGCCGTCAGGTCCATCTGGGCGAAGGCCCGGTACAGGGTCGGCGGCACGCAGAACGTGCTGACCCCCTGCTCACCGATGATGCGCAGCATCCGGTCGAGGTCGGGCTTGCCGACGACGTTCCACATCACGACCGCCGCGCCGATGCGCCACTGCCCGAACAACTTGCCCCAGGCCGCCTTGCCCCAGCCGGTGTCCGAGACGGTCCAGTGCACGTCCTCGGCGCGCAGGTCCTGCCAAAGACCAGCGGTGACGTCGTGGCCGATGCCGTAGGAGGCGTGCGTGTGCAGCACCATCTTGGGCAGCGACTCGGTGCCCGATGTGAAGTAGATGAGCATCGGATCGTCGGCTGCGGTGTCATGGACCGGGAGCGTGGCGACGGCACCGGCGACGGCGGCGTCGAGGTCGACCCAGCCCGGCGAGGACTCGCCGACGAGCAGGCGCCGGGACGCTCCCGGACAGTCCGCAAGGGCCGCGTCGACGGCGATCAGCCCGGCGGTGTCGGTCACCACCGTGGTGGCCTCGGCCAGGTTGACCCGGTAGGCCACGTCCCGGGCGCTGAGCTGCATCGTTGCGGGCATCGGGACGGCGCCCAGATGCAGGCACCCCAGCAACACGTCGTACCACTGCACGATGCGCGGCAGCATCAGGAACACCCGATCCCCGGCGCCCACGCCCCGTTCGGCGAGCACCGCGGCGGTCGCCGTCACCCGCTCGGCGATCGTGGCGAAGTCGTAGCGCTCGGCAGTCAGCCCGTCCGGCTCCACGGCCACCAGGGCCAGACTCCGCGGGCGGGTCCGAGCCTGCGTGTGCAGCACGTCTGCCACGTAGTTGAAGCGGTCGGGCACGTCGAGGCGAAAGCTCCGCCGCAACTCCTCGTACTCGGCGCGTGTGGGCATGGGTTCCATCCTGTGGCCGGATCGCCGGGTCGGCAACAGTATGTGCCGCCGGTATCTGGCGTGGCGCTCCGGTGCGGCGGACTCAGACGGGGAGGCCGAGTTCCCGGCTCATCACCAGGCGCTGGATCTCGCTGGTCCCCTCGCCGATCTCGAGGATCTTGGCGTCGCGGTAGTAGCGGCTCACCGAGGTCTCGTCGATGACCTCGGCGGTGCGTTCGGGGTCGTTCCAGTAGCCCTGCATCACCGAGTAGCCGCGGGTCAGCGTGGCGCCCTTCGGGAAGCCGGTCGTGCCGCTGGTGCACTGGATGTTGATGGGATCCTCGGCGCGCAGGCCGGCGGCTCGGCGGCGCATCTCTGCGGCGCTCACGCCGGCGGCCCGATCCAGCAACTCGGCCCAGTCGCCGATCCCCGTACGCGCGTTCGACCAGCCCGAGGTAGTACGCCGACACCCCCATTTGCAGGTTTCTGGGCTATCCGGTGGGGATACGGCCGAGGTGGGGGGTGCAGCCGTAGGCTGACCTCTGGATCGGATCACCTCGGCCTTGGCGGATCTCGATGCTGCTGAGCGGCCGAGCGATCTTGACCTGCCCGGGTACAGGTTGCATCCGCTCAAGGGTGACCGACACGGATTGTGGAGCATCCACATTTCGAGCAATTGGCGGATCACCTTTCGGCTCGACGGCGGTGACGCGTACGAAGTAGACCTTGTGGATTATCATTAGTGTCGAGGAGCCGACCATGACCATGAAGAATCCGCCCCATCCCGGCAGGAGCATCAGAGACAACTGCCTTAGAGACAACTGCCTTGTCCCTCTGGGTTTGACCGTCACGGAGGCGGCGAACGTCCTGGGGGTTGCCCGCCACACTCTCTCACGGGTGTTGAACGGACACGCCGCGATCTCGCCGGACATGGCAATCCGCCTGGAGAAGGCTGGATGGTCCAGCGCGGAGTTTTGGCTGCGACGCCAGACCACCTACGACCTTGCGCAGGCCCGCAGACTCGAGGAACGGATACGCGTCGAGCCCTACCAGCCCATGGGCGCTGCGCAGGCAATCTGACGACGGTCTCCCGCGTCGAGGCGGACGAGGGCAAAGAATGGTGTGTGGAACTCACTATGGCGCGACAGCGGCGGCTGACAGGCGCAGCAGTGCGGTAGATCTGAGCGCCAGATTAGCCACACTCTGGCTTAGCTATTGGCCTTTTTGCATGGCGTATCTGAGGCGTCATCTGGACCCGCAGGATCTCCGCGAGGAGGTGATCCGCCGCCTCGCCCTCGCCGCCGGCAAGGACCGCCACTTCTCCCACCGCCACCACGGAATCCCCCCGGTCTGACGGGCAGCCTCTGTCGCAGGGAGCTGCCGGCCGGGGCCGCTTTGTCGATTTGTGTTGGCGCCTTGTAGAGTCGGGTCATGGCCGTGCACCGGTTCCGGGTGTCCGAACGGGGCCAGATGGCGCTGCCCGCGGAGGCTCGCCGACGCTGGAACCTCACCGCTGGTGGCACCGTGGAGATAGCCGATCTGGGCCCTGCTCTGGTCGTCGTCCCCGCTGGTGGGGACGGTTTGCGCAACCTGCTCAGGGCCTCCATAGACGAAGCGGGCGGCTATCCGTCTCTGGCCGCCCGGGTCGCAGTCGAAGAGCCCGAACTCCGGTGACCGGAACCGTCCTGATCGACGACCACAACCTGCTGAGAGTGCTCCTGGGCGACGAGCCGGACGGGCTTCGCGCCGCGGGGAGCGGCATCGCCACCACCGGGCTGTGGTACCACCGGCTGTGCCGGGCGGTGGCCGACCGGACCGTCGCAGGCGCGATGTCGCGCCGCCTCGGCGGCTTGGACAAAGGGGTCGCTGCCGAGGTCACATCCTTGATAGTCGCACTTCCCTCTGACATCGAATTGTTGTCACTTCGGGCGCTCGGTTGGCCTATGGGGGAACTGGCATCCAGCGGAGTCCGCCTGAATCTGCTCTCGCTGGAGGCGCTGGCCGCCGCCCGGCATCTCGACGCCGAGATCTGCCTCGCCGCGGCGAACAACAACGGCCCGCTCATCGCCGCGGCCCGCACCGTGGGAGTCCCCCTCCGTCGCCTGCCGAACTGAACGCCGCGGGTCGCCGGCCCTCCGGTGATCCGCCGCCGGGACCTCGCCGCCGGCAGGGACCGCTGCTTCCACTACGCAATCCCGCGGTCGGAGCGTCCGCTGGGCAGGGTCGGATCGCGCGCCGCGGCTGGGGAAAGAGATCGCCGTCAGGGCACCCGGGCAAACGCTTGACACGGGGGGGGGGCTATCTTGCCCGCCGGTGTGGCTGACGCAACGGCGCTTCGGCCGAACCGCCGGCCGCGGCTCGCGGGCCCCTGCCGGCCGGTAGCAGTCGATGCGCAAGGAGCGGCAGGAAATGGTTGGTGCAGGCATAGCGCTGTTTGTCTTGTGCTTCGGCGCGCTCGTCGACATCCATCGCCGCTCGTTCGCCTCGTGGGTGCACGCCGACCGAAGGCGGAAGCATTGGCTCACGTGGAGTTACGGTCTCGCCTTCATCAATGTACTTCTGCTCTCAATGTCAGGGATTCTGCCGGCGCTGGGTGTCTTCGTGATCCTTTCCTGCATCATCTACCTGTGCTGCTATGCGGGCCTGCTGATTCCGTCGATGCGGAACGGGCAGAGCACCACCAGCGACTTTCGCCATCCAGACCATTAGGAGAAGCGGTGAAATCGTCCAAGGCCGATCAGGGCCAGTTGATCACGATACAGAAGTATCAGACATACAGCGGCTACGAGTCCCGGAATATCGCCAGCGGAGACGATGAAGAAAGATCAGTTCTTGTCCGACCAAAACCGGATCGGGCCACACGGTCTATCCGTCTGGAACCCCAGGACGGTAAATCAGTCATGCGCGGAGCCGCGAAGGGCTTGCAATGGCCGAGCGGGAATATCGCTGACGTCAAGATCGAGTTGGTTCTCACCGATCAACGGATTGCCTTCGCGATTCCGCGGTGCCCGAAGCCGTCAGCGCTTCAGCCAATGCTCACCCTCAAGTACATGCCCTTTGAGCCGTTCGAGTGGCTGTTCCGGTATGCGGCAGAGTCACGTCGGTACAACACCCAGATCGGGCTGGGACAACTCCATTACGACTGGATTACAGCTGTTGGATCGGCACACCAGATGCGTGGGCGGCGGCGACGCCCCGGCCGTCAGAAGAACGGAGACATCCTCCGCATCGGCTTCGATCCGGTCGTCGACGCAGGTGGAGAGATCCACGAGTCAGGTTCGGGGAGCGCCGATGTGCATGTGGAGTTGGCACCGGACCTGAGTGGCGAGATGCTGGCGTTGGAGCTGACCGCACGGGTCTGCCGCCACAGGCTTGCTGCCCTTGAGAGCAGCGACACCGACAACGGCGTGGCCGAGACGATTGCCTCCACACTGAAAGAAGTGGAAGAGCGCATCGCCAGTTTCACAATGGGGGTCTCAAACCCGAACCTCTCCTATGAGATTACGCGCTGACTCTTCGCTCCGTGCTGGGGAGTTCAGGACGTCGTTCGCAGGATTCTCAGCTGTCTCAACTGTCAAGGGGAGACCATGACATTCTATCAGGAATCGAGAAGGCCGGATCGCACTGCCAAAAGTGGTCCTATGTCCGGGTTTGTGCGCGGCGTGGTGCCGCAGTTAGGCACCACGTTCTTTGTGGCAGGATTCACGCTGCTTCTATTGGCAGCGTTCGACACCCGTCTATTGCCAGGGTTCGACACCTACTACGTGGGCAGTCGGTTGTATGCGGGTCTGGTGTGCCTGGGCTTGGGTATTGCACTGCTCTACTACTATGCAAAAATCGCTGGCAGTCCCGAGTGATTGTAGGCGAAGCCCGGTATCTGGCGCAGAGGGTATACAAACTCAATTTGAGAAGGGCTGGCAATGAGTTTCTATCAGGAACTGGGCGAGGGAGAGCATTCGAAGTCTGATGAAGTGTTGAATTCATCCCGAGGATATCTAGCGCTGATAGTCGTGCCATTCCTGGCGGGATTCGCGTGCATATTCCTGACATTCCGGCTTCGCTTCTGTCACGTTGGCTTCCGTGACGGCGGAGTGGACAGTTGGTGTGATCCGATTAATACGCCTCTCCTTGTTGCAGGAATCGTCCTGATGGTGGTCCCCGTGGTGGTGCACATGTTCAGGGTGGCACTCACTAAGTCGAACGAGTAGCAGCAGCTCGTTGGTATCGTGTCAGGCCATGAGTCGGAAGAACTGGCCGATGTTATTGGAGTGGACACAGGAAGAGCGGAGTGCGTCGTGAAAAATGGTCGTAAACTGTTCCGCAGGATTCCGAGGTTCGGTCGCTTAAACCTCGGCTGCGCGATCATCGTTATGGTCATTTGCACTGCCTTGGTGCCTGCGGCGGCGTCTTCGCCGGTGGTGGCGCAGGAGCAGACGTCGTGGTACGTGAACGACGACCCCAGCCTGTTCGGGCCGTCTGAGTATTGGTATTGGGGTGATCCCGGTCATGGTTACGGTTCGAACTATTACCGCTACACGTATGCCATAGGCGGTGCCAGGTCTGCGGACAATTGGGCGCGGTGGTCCATGGGGCCCCGGGTGGGCCTCCAGGAGATCCAGGTGTATGTGCCGAGCAATCACGCCACGGCGACGGTGTATTACAACATCACGATCGGGTCGCGGACGTTCAGGCGGTCCGTGGCGCAGGCCAGTATCTCGGGTTGGCACTCGCTGGGCAACTGGGACGCCGGTGGCGCCGACGTGGTCGTCGCGGTCTACGACAACGACGCCGGGCATCACAAGGACCGCCACGGCTTTGCGGCCAGCCGGATCGGTGTGGACGCTATCAGGATGCGCTGCGTGGCCCGCTGCTCCGCCAACCCGTCGCCTCCGTCGCCTCCGCCGCCGCAGCGGGACGTGACCATTGAGCTCGGCGCGGATCGGAGCGGGTGCGGTTACTCGCATCTTCCGTGCCGGTGGGTGGACGCCACCTTCGAGGGGTTCGCGTCGGGACGTTACCTGCTGGAGTGCTATTGGAGCACGTCGCGGGGCTCGTTGGGGAGTCGCACCGCGTCGCGGACGATCACCGTCTCGGGGCGTTCGGTCGACGAGCTGTGCTGGTTCAACGTGCAGCCGGGCCGCTACCTGACCCTGGTGGTGGACGGCGTCCGATCCAACACCATCCAGTTCTCCGGAACAACCTCCCCGCCCCCGCCGCCCCCGCCGCCATCGTCGCTCGTTGTTGAGGTGCCGTCGGCTCCGAGTTTCTTGGCGGCTTCCGTCGGTGAGCGTAGGGCGGGTGTTTTGTGGTCACCGCCTGCTGACGACGGTGGCGCGCCGGTGACGCGGTATCGGGTGGAGTTGTATGAGGGCGGAACCCGCGTCGATCGCTTCTATGTCGCCTCCGGCGCAGTGGAGGTGTCGTTCGGCGGTCTCACGCCGGGCACGGCGTACACGGCCTACGTGCGGGCCGAGAACAGAGCCGGTTGGGGCGCTCGGGACAGCACGACTTTCACGACGCTGGCGGATTCATCCCCGCCGCCCACCACCACGACGACAACGCAGCCGCCGGAGGCCCAGGCCACTCGCGCAATCCGCATCTCCCTGGGCGCGGATCGGAGCGGATGCGGGTATGAGCATCTTCCGTGCCGCTGGGTGGACGCCACCTTTGACAGGTTCGCGTCGGGACGTTACCTGCTGGAGTGCTACTGGAGCACGTCGCGGGGCTCGCTGGGGAATCGCACCGCGTCGCGGACGATCACCGTCTCGTCGCGCTCGGTCGACAATCTGTGCTGGTTCAACGTGCAGCCGGGCCGCCATCTGACGATGGTTGTAGACGGCGTCCAATCCAACACCATCCAATTCGCAGGCACCCTTGGCCAGACCTCAGCCAGCCAAAATAACGACCAGAACAACAATGACCTACCGCCGAGTATGGCAGATGTGGACGCCGGGTTAGCCACCGCCCTGCCAGCGCCGTCAGAGGCCACCGCGCCCTCCTCTCCCCGCAATCTGGAGATCGCGGTCATTGACTCCAATCGGGATGCCGACACGCTGAAGGATGACCTCATCGTGACGTGGGATTCTCCAGATAACAATGGAGGTGCAAGGGTCGCAGGCTATCGGATGACGATATCGCGCCCACCTATCTCGAACGGACCTGATGTACGACCCCATCCTTGGTCCACAAGTGGGCGACCGTCGTCACCGTATGAGTTTGCGGGACTCTCGTGTGCTGCCTATACGATTACCCTCGCAGCGGAGAATCGAGCCGGACGCGGGTCAATCTCACGGGCAACCGTGAGCACGGAATGCCCACCTCGCCCCGGATATCTGAATGATGATCCAGTGATCCGCGGTGGGGAGGCTTCTGGCTTGGGTCAGGGTACGATGGCCGGTTGGGTCATATACAAGCTAGGCGTGTTTACTGCGAACACCTATTTTCCTGATGAAGACAATCCCAACAATCCGAAGCCTGGCGACCACATCGGCACAAACGGTTTTCATGTAGTTCATATAGGCGATCGAAATCATTACGCCTACTGGACGTTCCGAGATGTTGATCCCGGCCGTTACGATGTTCAGGTGTTCGTTCCGGCTCATCGCGATTGCACTGCCACTGCAGGAACCGCGCTTGGTGAGGTCGTCGAGTTCGTCGGAGGGATATTTGGTAGCGACTACGAGGCTGTCTGCAATTACCGTTTTCGTCCAGGGGTCAATGCCGAGTACAGGGTTTACGAGGATGTACTGGTGGATGCCGATGGGGACACCACGTTCCGAGGTCTGCAGTTCCATACTACGGTGGATCAGTCGCTAAAGTCAAGCGATACCGGGAGATGGGTAACACTCGGGTCGCTTGACGTAGCCTCTGCGATGAACCCGACGGTTCGTGTAGCGACATTTGACTTAGATCATGTCGGGGATAGAGATTATCCTCATTCGACAACTTCCACAGGGGATGAGCGTTGGGAGCACCATCTAGCTGTAGACGCTGCCCGCTTGATCCCCGTTGACGCAGTCGTTGATTGGAGCAGCGACCAAAGGTATGTCGATGCTGTTGCGTGGTGCCAGAGTGATGTGATCTATCAGCTCGTTATCGATCCGATCGTCGATCTGATTTTGGAGCACACGCTTGGAACGATCAAGGATACGATGATCGAGAGTGCAATAACCGGAGCTCTGGTTGGTGCCGCTGCGGGGCTTACGGCTGCCAGCGGTGGAATCGGAACACCGCTACTTGTAGGTACGGTAGGTGTGAAGATCGCCAGCGGAGCCAAATTTGTGGTCAAGGTAGTGACCAAGGTACAGAAGATTTGGGATCTATTCCGTCGCCTCGATGAGATCTTGGACAAGATTCGCCGAGTTCGCGATACAGCTGAAGTGTTTGCCGAAGTATTGGATAACTTTGTATTGGACAACTTTAAATTAAGCGCAACAGGCGAAGACGGTCTCGATCATGAATTTGACCTAGGATCAATGTGCGAACAAGATGCGGTATGGGAGAACTACTATGGCGACAATAACTTCGGCGGTGAGGTGCAAAAATTCGTGCGAGAGAGATTCGAAGAGGCTGCTCGGCTCGTCGGTTGAGCGAGTATTGCCGGTTCCTGACCCCCGGCGGCGAGCATGAGGGACCGCCAAGAGTCTAACGCATTCGCTGGTAACCGCTGGACACGGGAGGAATAGTGCGCGACACAGTAGGAGTTCGAAGCCGCTGGCTGCCGGTCATGACGCTGGCGTTGCTGGCGGCGGCGTGCGCCGGCGGTCCAAGCGAGCCCGGTCCAACCACGACGGCAGCGCCTCCGCCGAACACCATCGGCGATAGGGCATCGCCTGCCGCGGAGGAATCCATCCCCGAGCAGGCGAACAGCGAAGCCGCGTCGACTGAAAGGCGACAACCGGCGGAACCATCGCCCGCGGACACTGCGAGCGACGACGGGCCGGCCGCAGCACCGGTGCCCGTTCCCGGGCCGCCTCCGCCGCCCCCGGGCGCTGAGGACACCACCGCGGCTCTGGTGTCCGACACTGCCGACGGAGAAACGGCTAGCACCAGGCAAGGCGCCGCCGGGAGATACACCGCCGTTTCTGCCGGCGGGGATCATTCCTGCGCGGTGCGAATCGACGGTTCGGTCACCTGCTGGGGCTCCAACGACGACGGCCAGGCGGTCGCGCCGGCCGGGAGTTTCACCGCGGTGTCCGCCGGCGGCAGGCATTCGTGCGCCCTGCGGTCTGACGGTTCGGTCACCTGCTGGGGCTCCAACGACGACGGCCAGGCGGTCGCGCCGGCCGGGAGTTTCACCGCGGTGTCCGCCGGCGGGGATCATTCGTGCGCCCTGCGAGATGGCGGTTCGGTCACCTGCTGGGGCTCCAACTACCACGGCCAGGCCGACGACTCGCCAGCCGGGACCTTCAGCGCCGTGTCTGCCGGCGACGGGCATTCGTGCGCCCTGCGAATCGACGGTTCCGTCACCTGCTGGGGCGACAACTCCCAATACTGCGAGTCGGAGATCTGCTACGACGGCCCCGCCGACTCGCCCGCGGGTAGCTTCAGCGCCGTGTCTGCCGGCGACGGGCATTCGTGCGCGGTGCGAATCGACGGTGCCGTCACCTGCTGGGGCCGCAACGACGACGGTCAGGCCGAAGCGCCCGCGGCGAGCTACAGTGCCGTGTCTGCCGGCGACCGGCATTCGTGCGCCCTGCGCACTGACGGAGCCGTCATCTGCTGGGGCCTCAGCCACTACGGGCGGGCTGACTCGCGGGTTGACGCGCCCTCGGGGAGTTTCACCGCGGTGTCCGCCGGCTGGGATCATTCGTGCGCGCTGCGGTCTGACGGTTCGGTCACCTGCTGGGGCGACAACGACTACGGCCAGGCGGTCGCGCCGGCGGGGAGTTTCACCGCGGTGTCCGCCGGCGGCGGGCATTCGTGCGCGCTGCGGTCTGACGGTTCGGTCACCTGCTGGGGCGACAACGACGACGGCCAGGCGGTCGCGCCGGCGGGGAGTTTCACCGCGGTGTCCGCCGGCGACCAGGATTCCTGCGCCCTGCGCACTGACGGAGCCGCCACCTGCTGGGGCGACAGCCACTACTGGCACGTGGACGTGCCGGCGGAGAGTTTCATCGCGGTGTCCGCCGGCGGGGGGCATTCGTGCGCGCTGCGGTCTGACGGTTCGGTCACCTGCTGGGGCGACAACTACTACGGGCAGGCGGTCGCGCCCTCGGGGAGTTTCATCGCGGTGTCCGCCGGCTGGGGTCATTCGTGCGCGCTGGGGTCTGACGGTTCGGTCACCTGCTGGGGCTACGACGACGGGCGGGCGGTCGCGTCGGCGGGGAGTTTCACCGCGGTGTCCGCCGGCGGGGGTCATTCGTGCGCGCTGGGGTCTGACGGTTCGGTC
>JAPOVS010000045.1 GCA_026708055.1 bacterium
CCGCGCAGGCGTGGCTCCTCGACGCCGACGACCTCCACGACGCCCACCGAACCGCTGAACACCGAGCCGACAGCGAGACCGCCGCCCGGCGCGCCGCCGAGCGCCGCGCCGCAGCAGCGGAGGCGGAACTCGCGGCCCTACGCCGCCGGCTCGGCCCCCCGACCGCCTGAGCGCGCCGGGCGACCGCCCGCCCCCGCGGCGGAACCGCTCCCCGCCCAAACCCGAAGAGCCACCAATCGGCGATCCTGCGCTCGGCTACTTCGACCTTCCGGTTTCTCGGATGTATCGATACCGACCGTTCTGAAGTATCAATGTCGAGTGCGCGGTCGCCTATGGGCCGAGCGTCGTGATCGGGACCACGCAGACGCCGTCGGGGCGCTCGTAGGCGTAGCCGCCGGCGGTGATGACGGCCAGCCGGGCGGCGCCGGGGGTCCTGGTCCGGTCGAGGCCGGCTTGCAGCCGGAGCAGCGCACGGGCAGCCTCGTTGATGGCCGCGGGGCCGCCGAGTTTGACCTCCGCGGCGATCCACCGGCCGTCCCGGTGCTCCACGATCAGGTCGACCTCCAGGTTGTTGCTGTCCCGGTAGTGCCACAGCGTGCACCGGTTGGCGCCGGCGTAGACCTGCAGGTCGCGGGTCGCCATCGACTCGAAGAGGCGCCCGGCGAAGGGAAGGTCGCGCAGCAACCGGTCGACGCCGGCCCCCAGGGCGGCGGCAGTGAGCGAGGGGTCGGCCAGGTGGATCTTCGGGGAGCGGCGCGCCTGTGCGCGCGACGCCAGATGCGGACGCCAGGCGGGCACCTCCTCGACCACGAACAGCCGCTTCAGCGCGGCCAGGTAGGCGCCGACCGTGCGGCGCTCCAGCGGCGCCTCCCCGCCGTTCGTCACAGCGTCCGCGGCGAGCGTCGTGTGCTTGACGTCGGTGGCGACGTTCCGTGCCACGGACCGGAGCAGCCTCGAGACCCGCGCCGGGTCCCGGTCGGTGCCGTCGACCCTCGAGACGTCGGTCCGGCTGATCTCTTCCAGATAGGCCAGGGCGGCGTCGCCGGCGGTGGCGGCGTCAGCTCGGCGCGTCCGGGGCCATCCGCCGCGGCACGCCAACTCCAGCACGTCGCCGAGAGCGAGTCCCGTATCGCTCGCAGCGCACTCCTCGCCCGAGAGGAGTCCCCGAAGCGAGACGCCGCCGTCGGACTCGCCGCTCTCGTACAGACTCATGGGCCGCATCCGGACCCGCGTGATGCGCCCGGCGCCGGAGTGTCGGGTGATGTCGTCGGGCGGGTCGGCGGAGCCGGTGAGGATGAACTGCCCGGCGAGGTCTCGGGCGTCACAGGCCCGCCGCATGGCGTTCCAGACGCCGGGGGCCAGCTGCCATTCATCGAGGAGCAACGGTGGCGTCCCGTCGAGTATCGAAGCCGGATCCATGCCGGCGGCGAGCGCCGCGCCGATCTGTTCGTCCAGGTACGCGGCGCTGCCGGCGAACCGGCGCCCGGTCCATGTCTTGCCGCACGCCCGCGGGCCTTCCACCAGGACGGCGGGCATCGTCGCCAGCGCTGACCGCATCGCACCGTCCACGATTCGCGGCGAGTACCCCGCAGGCGCGAGATCATCTTGCGGCGTCACGCCCTCTCCTTGCCCCGCGGTCTCATCATGGCAGTCTACCAGCCACTAAAGTGGCAGTTGATGCTCCAATAAACTGGCAGTTATATAGCCGGAATTACCCGGCGCCAGCGCGGCCGGCGATCCCCGCAGGCGATCCGGCGCACCGTAGGCTCAGGGATCGTCGAACGCGTCGGGAGAGGTCAGTAACTCCGTGGCCCCCACGGCGGTTATTCGCTCGGCCAGCCGGAACCGGTGCGTGCCCGCATGCACCACGAACAGGTGGTCCAGTTCCAGGTCGCGGAGCGCCATGTGCATCGACTTCGTCGTGGCCGGCCGGTCGGTTCGTTTGATCTCGAACCCGAGCACGCGGCCCTGGGTCTCAAGCCGCAGGTCCAGTTCTGCGCCGCTGTGCGTGGCCCAGTAGGAGGCCTCGGCCCGGTCGGCCGACGCCAGCAGCCCCTCGATGACCATGCCCTCCCAGCTGGCGCCGAGCGTGGGGTGGCGCAGCAGGTCGAGCATCGTGCCGATGCCCAGCAGGCGGTGCAGCAGACCGGTGTCCCTGATGTACACCTTCGGTGCGCGCACCTGACGCTTGGCGGTGTTCACGAACCAGGGCCGGAGTTGGCGTACCACCAGAGCTCCTTCGAGCGCATCGACGTAGCGGGCCACTGTGGAGGCGGACACGCCGATGGACCGGGCGACCTCCGCGGCGTTCCAGCGCTGCCCGTGATAGTGGGCCAGCATCGTCCAGAACCGGCGCATGGTCGGTGCCGGGTAGCGGAAGCCCAGACCGGCCAGGTCCCGCTCCAGGAACGTCGAGATGTAGTCGTCACGCCAGGCGGCGGATCGCTCGGCCGTCGGTGCCAGGAATGACTCGGGCAGCCCGCCGCGTAGCCACAGTTCGTCCAAGCGGTCCGGGCCCACGTCGCCGAGGCGGAAGCCGCCGAGTTCCGTGAACGCCACCCGACCCGCCAACGAGTCCGAGGTCAGCCCCACCAGGTCCGGCGAGGCGCTGCCGAGAATCAGGAATCGCCCGGGGCGGCGGCCCTCGTCCACCAGAACGCGCAGTGTGGGGAACAACCCCGGCGCCCGTTGAGCCTCGTCGATGACGATCGTCTCGCCGCCGTCGGCCAGCGCAAGTGTCGGCTCGGCGAGTCGCGCCAGGTCGCGGTAGTCCTCGAGGTCGAAGAACGCTTCGGGTGAAGGCCTGATGGTCCGCCGCGCGAGCGTCGACTTTCCCGCCTGGCGCGGTCCGGTGAGCATGACCACCGGCGCGCGCTCCACCGCGGACCGCAGCGCAGCCTCGTCCCGAGGTCGAGCCAGCATCGCCATGCGGTGCAGCCTAGCAAATTATTCAGGAAAAACAGTCATCTCATGATTGATCTTCAAGGATGCTGAGTGTTCGGAGGGCCGAGACGGACGCGCGTCGGACGTTCTCGCTCCGCTTTACCGCCATCGGACCGCCGGATTCGGTTCCCAGACGCCACCGTGAGCCGCCAATGTCAGCAGCGGTGCGCGAATTGGGATCGCACGGGTACACACGGGCGCTGGACGTTCAAGCCCCGGGTTTTCGCCCTGATATCGTGACACCGTGGCTGAGTCGGTCACCAGCGGATTGCCGCCCGACCTCTCCACAGCGGCCGCGACGCTCGTGGCTGCCGCCGCGGTTCCGCAACGGACACGTCGGGCGTTGATCGCCGACCCCTCAGCAACGCCGGAGATGCTCACCGCAGCCGCGGCGACCCTTGACCTAGCGACGCTGCACGCCGTGGCAGAGCACCCCCGGACCCCGCCGGAGACGCTGTGGGCCGTCTACTTGGTCGCGCCGCCGCAAACCCTCGGAGCTCTCGCGGAGAATGCGAACACGCCGTATGAGGCCCTCTTCTACATTGCCCAGGACTGGAGTATTGACACACGGGTCATGGTCCCGATCCTTCGATCGCTGGCTGGCCACCCTGCCGCGAATGACGAGATCCTCGAGTTGGTCGCCTGTCACCCGGACTCGGACGACACGGTGCAGGAGATCGTGGCGGCAAGCCGCTCCCTCGTAGTGGCCACGTCCGAATAGGTGTATCGACCGTGCGATCGCTCGGGGATTATCTGGACCTCACCGAGGATCAGGCGCGCGCGCAGTGGGGACGGATCCTCTCCAGGCAGCCGAAGTCTCGCCAGGAACCATTCGTGCCTGTGGAGTCGATCCTCTGCTACGCGCTGTTCTTTGTGGTCGACCCACACCGCTACCGGGGCAGAAACGTAACGGAGGCCCCGCCGTTAGTGCACGGTTTGGCTCGCCTGTTCGTGCGATCTCCAGGATCGATCACAGCCAAGATGAAGAACCTCGACGGCTCGATGAGGAAAGCCGGAGCGCACGAGTGGCGGTTCTTCGCGGAGATGGCCGCTGACGGCAGCCGCTTCGCGCCCATCTACAACCGGGTGATGCTCGCAGCCCGTGATATGGGGATCGGCCCCGATGCGCTGCCGGACTTCCTGTCGCTGGAGGGCGTGGACGACTTCGATCTGCTCGGCCAGGAGGAGTTGCTCGGCCAGCGCACGTTCGACGCCGTGGTCGCGGTGCAGGCCGCCAAGAAGCGGGCGCGGCTGCTGGCAGGGGAGGCCGAGACCGTGCGGATTGCTGAGCAGGCCGTGCGCATGGGCCAGCATCGCTTCGCCGTCGCCGTGCTGGACAACTACGGGCACAGCTGCGCGTTCTGCGGATTCGCGCCGCGGTCACTGCCCAAGCACAAGTTGCTCGTGGCATCCCACATCAAGCCTTGGGCCGACTCCGACGACCGCGAGAGGCTTGATCCCCGAAACGGAGTCGCTGCCTGCCCCACCCACGACGCCGCGTTCGACTCTGGACTCATCGCGGTGAACGGCGGGCTACGTGTCCACCGGGCACCGCGGCTCGAGCGTAGTGCCCGGGCCGACCCCGGCGTGGATCGGTACTTCGGCCGAGCTCTACAGCCGTTGCTGGTTGTGCCGGCTGGAGCGGAACCGCCGGGCGAGGACTACCTGTCGTGGCACTTGGAGCACATCTACTTGGGCAATAGAGCGGACTGAGGCCGCCACCCGTGCGACCGTGGTGGGAGCAGAGCACAGGTACACAGAGTGCCAGACACGTCGTTGGTCGCCGCAGTTTCCCGTCACTCGTGAAGTCCAGCCGACCGGTGAGCGTCGGCGGCGGCTGCTTACGCTTCGGAGGTCGCGACAGGCCGCGAAGATCTGTCAGGAGCCGATCCACATCGATCATCACATGTCCGGCGGTGCCAACCTGAAAGAATCGCTAACCCGCACAGAGACGAGGAAACAAGATATGGCGTTGTCCACGTACCCAGAGATTGTCGCTGCGGCCGCTGATGGCGACATAGCCAACCTGAGACGCGTGGTCGCCTCTTCCGACGCCGCCGGCCGCCTACGGTTGCTGTCGGTTGCCGAGCTTCCTGACGAGATCATCGAGGAGATCCTCGCGAAGGAATCACCGGCCCTCACCGGTGTGGACCCGAAGACCGCCTCTTATGAACATGAGGCCCTGTCCCGCGCGGAGGTAGACAGCGCAGCCCACAGTCTGGTCCGCCGCATCGCGCTGGCTCGCATGCCCAAGGCGCCACCCGAGAGCTTGGCCGCGCTCGCAGGCGACGTCGACACGGACGTGCGTGCAGCGGTGGCGGCCCATCCCGCGACCCCGCCAGCAGTCTTGCGCGAACTGCTCCGCGATGGCTCAGGGGAGGTTTGGCTTGCGTTGGCCGAGAACCCTGCGCTTCCCAGCGACGTGGCGGAGGATCTGGTCGAGGGCAAGTGGGAGTACGAAGGCGCTATCGACTACACGCCCTATGTCTGGGAGCGTCTTGCCGAGAACCCGTCGCTGACCCCAACGATGCTCGCGTCGCTAGCGATCGAGGCCTGTTATTCCTATGAGTCCCTTGTAGCGATTGTGGCAAACGCGAATACGCCAGCATCGACCCTCGCGGCTCTTACCCGCAACGGCTGTCCGATCATCGCCGCCGCGGCGGCAAAGGAGTTGGCCGTCCGTGCTGCAGCGCCAAACCTGACCTCCGATTGATTCTCCATCTGCCGTCACCTGTCTTGGACATGCGGGCTGGCAAGAGTCGGCAGGCTTCCTTGGCCCGCCTGCGCTACTCGGATTCCGGGCGAGGTAGGTGATCGGGACTACGGAGACGCCGTTGGGCAGTCGTAGGCGTAGCCGACGGCTGTCACGACGACCAGCCGCGACGGCAGGCCGATCCGGAGGTCGTCGATCCGCGCGCGCAGCGTGAGCAGGGCCTGGGCGCCTGCTTCTACGATTGTCTCGCGTCTCGCCGCCGAGCTTCACCGCGACGGCGATCCAGGCGCCGTCGAGGCGTTGCAGCACGGCATCGCCCTACGAATCGACGCCGAGCACGCCTCCCGCGGCGACTTCGGCCTCATCTTCGACTCGCCGACGGGCCCGTGGGCCTGAGCCTGGGACGCCGTGCCGACTGCCGGGGGGTCGACTGGGCCGCCCACCCCCGGCGCGGGCCACCGGCCTCGCCGCCGTCCTGCTCGTCGCCGGCCAGCGCGCTCTTTGACTGAGTGCCGTTAAGTTTCCGTATTATTTC
>JAPOVS010000046.1 GCA_026708055.1 bacterium
GCGCCCGAACACCTCAGCCTCTCCAACTCGGCCCGCCGGCCGCGGGTGACTCTCACCGGGGCAGCAGGACGGCTCATGTCGACACCCCACCACACCCCGCACTCAAACTACCGACACACCACTAGCGCTCACACGGCCACGACGCGGGACTCCAGCCGGTGCCCAACTGGGACGTCCCGGCTCTCGCGGGCGCGGGAGCCCTGCGTTCGACGGTCAACGATCTTCTGATCTTCCTGGAGGCCAATCTCGGGTTGCGCCGGACGCCGCTACGCGAGGCGATGGCGCGCACGCACGTCGCGCAGATCACCGATCCGGCGCTGGGAATGGACATCGGGCTGGGGTGGATAATCGCCGATGAGGGCGACCGCCGGTTCGTGTGGCACAACGGCGCCACCGGCGGCTACAGCTCGTTCATCGGCTTCGATCCTCAGGCCCGCGAGGCAGTCGTCGTCCTGTCGAACTCGGTGAACAGCGTCGACGGTCTCGCGTACCGGCTGCTGACCCACGACTTCGACGAGTGAGCGGACCGGCGGAGATGCAGCGGTCTCGCGGTCGGATTCCCCCTCAGCCGGCCGGAACGTCCTCGCTGGGCCCTGCCTCGGCGGCGCCGGGTGCCGTCATGTCGCTGTCAACCGAGTCGGCGGGACCGTCCTCTGCGGCCGCACCGCCACCGACGTTCTCGGGCTCGCCGGGGCGAATCACGCCGCACGCCACACGTTCGCCCGCACCGGGGGACTCGCCGTAGCTGTCGGGCTCGGCGTGAACGATGATCGCCGAGCCGTCGGCATCGAAGATCGAGTTCTCGGCGCCGGGGGTCAACGTCACCGCCGCGGTGAAGAAGTCTGCACGAGCGGTGCCGTCGGCAGCGGCGTAGATGTTGGGCAGATCGCCGGCGTGCCAGCCGCCCTCGTGCATGAACCCGTGATCGATTCCCTCCGGATTGAAATGGTCACCCGCAGCGCTGAAGTCGGGCTCGCATGCACCAACGGCGTGGATGTGGAATCCGTGACCGCCGGGTGACAGGCCGGTCACGTCGGCCTGCACAAGCACTCCGTTGGGGCCTTCGATGAGCGTGACGGTTCCCACAGCGCGGCCGTCGGGACCCACCAGATGGGCCGTGGCGGTGAGCGGGGCGCCGGCGCCGGTCTCGTCGGCGTCACCCTGTTGTGACGTGACCCCGGAGGTCGTGAGGATCAACAACAGACCCACGAGCAGAGGAACCGGAAGGAGGCGATGGCGTGTCATCGCGCGGACGCTACTTGGGCCGGACCGCTCACGCGGCGCAGCCTCGCGCCCCACCCGTCGAGGCCCGCCCTCATCTCTCCGCGTGTCGGCTTGTCCTGGGAGTTACCTGTCGAGGATGTTGGCTACTCGTGGGTCGAACACTCTCGTGAACTTGTCCAGGAGGTCGAGCATCCATGTCCGGGTCTGGTGTTGTTCCTCCGGAGGATCGTTGATCGAGCCGTCCTTCCTGATTCGGCTTCTGTGTTGACGATGGACGTCAAGCGTCTATCCTGTTTCTGGCGTGATCGTCGGATACAAGGACAAGAGGACCGAGATGTTCGCCGCTGGAGAATTCGTCCCGGCATTCCAAGGCTTCGAGCAACAGGCCACGAGGCGGCTGGCGACCCTCAACGCGGTGCCGTCGCTGGAGACGTTGCGGGCGCTGCCCGGTAACCGGCTTGAGATGCTTCGGGGTGCCAGGAGGGGCCAGTACTCCATCTGGATCAACCGGCAATGGCGTATCTGCTTCACCTGGTCCGGTGATCTGGGGCCAACGGATGTCGAGATCGTGGACTACCACTAGAAAGGAGGCTGTCACCATGTTCAAGCGCGCTGTTCATCCCGGAGAGATTCTCAAGGAGGAGTTGCAGGAACTGGGTGTGTCGCCCACCGAGTTCGCGCGCCAGATCGACGTGCCGCCCAACCGCGTCGGGCAGATCATTGTCGGCAAGCGATCCGTGACCGCCGATACCGCTCTGCGATTCGGGCACTGGTTCGGCGTCGAGGCCCAGTTCTGGCTGAACCTCCAGACCCAATTCGACCTCATCATCGCCGAGCAAGCCAACGGCGCGGCCATCCAGAGCCTGCCGTCAGCAGCAGCACGCGCCTAACCCAACGCCCGCCTCCTGCTGCACGCATCGCACCAGCCGCCGTGGTTCACCATGGACTTGGACCGAGAGTTGTTGTCTCGGTACCTCCGAAGGAGTGTCCCCGGAGTCCGATTGCAGCAGCGCTACGTCGCCTGTGTCGTGGCCCAGCGACCGGTGGTTCGTCTAGCTAGCCATCCGAATGCCGAGAAGAACGCAATTCCGAGGAGCGCCGAGTAGAAGATCGCTCCGTAGAGTTCGGGAGTCCTCAGTTGAGCACGATAGCGATCTAGCAGAATCCCCAAACCCGGTTCGCCCTGCCTGAAGAAAAAGTCGCCAACAATAGAACCGATTATCGATGCGCCTGCAGCGATTCTGAATCCGGTGAACATCGCAGGTAGGGCAGCGGGCAGTTGGAGCTTCCAGAATCGAGTTGCTCTCGATGCTCCTTGGAGAGAGAACAGGTCGTGCATTTCGCTATCGGCCGACTTGAGACCGAACAGCGTGTTGGTGATGATCGGGAAAAGGCAAATCATTATTGAAACGATCACGCGGCTTCGGAAGTCAAACCCAAAGAGCAGACCGAGCAGCGGAACGATTGCCAAGATCGGTATGACCTGCAACAGGACAGCGTAGGGGTAGAGGGATACTTCAATCCATGAAGCGGCGACCATGATGGTCGCGACTGTCACTCCAACGGCGATGGCGATGAACAGCCCGGTCAGTGAGACTTGGGTTGTGACCCACAGACCATCGAGCAGCTCTGCCCGCTTGCCGGCGTCGATGATCGATACGGACCAGACCTCATGGGGTGGAGGGACAAGAAACCGCCGCTGGGGCGACATAATCACGCCGGAGAACAGATACCAGAGCGTGATGAACAACCCAAGGGTTGCGACCGGGCCTACTATCCGAGCTGTGCCACGCTCCTGGATCCAGCTCCAGATCCTGCTTGGCGCCCCAACGGCAATGATTCGAAGAGTCGAAGTGGTCGGCGGATTATCACCGTCAACTGGATCCATTGTCAGACGCTTCTCGAAGCGCAGCCGCGCGGCGATTGCGCCATTCTGCCGCGACCCCATTTTGCGGCACCCTCCGGAGTATCTCGAGGGTCAACGCGCCAGGTAGGACATAGTTTCTGTTCCACGCCGCGGGATTCTCGGCGCCGCAGTAGAAGCTTTCCTCGAGGACGACCAGCGGATCACTCGGCTCGATCCGGAGGGCAACTGCAAGTTCGTCGCCTGCAACGGTTGCTGACACGGAAGCGACGGCGAACTGCAAGTCCGCTTGCTCTGCGAGGAGGTCGGTGATGGAGGACGAGAACTTGTCCGCGAGAAGGCTCGGGTCGATTTCAGATGCCGGCACGACGCTCTCCATGAGTGCGATCGGCTGATCGTTCTTGGTCTTCACGCGGGTGAGGACGGTGACAGCCGAACCAGGCGCGATATTGAGTTTCTGGGCCTGCTCGAGATCGGCGTGTGACTGATCGATCCGGATGTCTGTGGTTCCACAGGTCCAGCCTTGGCGCGCTGCCAGACTCTCGAATGACTCGAGGACCTCCAGCCCGAGCGAGGCGTGCGGTGTCGCGGTGAGCACGGTCTTTGAGCCCTGCGTTCGCTGCACGATTCCTTCGTGGACCAGATAGGTCATGGCTTCGCGAACCGTCGAGCGGCCAACATCAAAGATGCGGGCGAGTTCCGGCTCACTTGGAAGTGCCGCCCCGGGCTCGAGCTCTTCCTCGTCGATCATGTTCAGCACGGCCTCGACGAGTTGAACGTACAGAGGACGGGTGTCGGCACGGAGCGGTTTCGCCATCGGACTCATGCTCGCAGCTTATCTGATGTCTGAACTGTGCCGACCGGACGGCAGGTGGAACTCCGGGTGCTGAGGTGGAGGCGGTCGGCCTTGCCGCTGAAGGTGCGAGGGAACTTCTCGAGGATGTGCACACCCGCCGGGAAGAGCGACTCCTTCAGGCGCGCCCGGATGAACTCCTCGATCTCGCCTTCGTCGGTGCTGCGGGGAGTGGAGAGTTCCACGAAGCAGCGAACCTCCCCGTCGACGTCGATGACCACCGAGGCGTGGCGTACCGCGGGATGGTCGTAGGCGACGTCCTCCACCTCACGCAGGAACCCGCCGCGGCGCTGCGCGGCGTCGGCTTCCTGGACCCGACCCATCACCTTGATGTGCCCCCTCGCCGAGGCCACTCCCACATCTCCGGTGTGGAGGACCCCGCCGGCTGTGGTCTTGGCATAGGCCTCGGGCTTGTTGCGATACTCGCCGAAGAACCCGTCGGCCACCACGACCTCGCCGATGCTGCCGGTGGGCAGTTCCCGGTTGTCGGCGTCGGCCACGTAGGCCAGCCGGTCCGGGAGCGGTCTACCGGCGAAACCCTCGGGGGCGATCTCGTCGCCGGGGGCTCCGAGGACCATGAAGCCGCCGAGTTCGCTCTGGCCGTAGCTCTCAGCGAGGGGAATGCCGAGGTGCTCGCGGTAGTCCCGCTTGATGCGCGGCGCCAGCGGTGAGCCTCCCGACAGCGCCAGGCGCAACCCGTGTGAGGGCCTGTTCTCGCGGGCGAGGCCGACGACGTCGGCGAGGGTCAGCGGGTAGGCCACGAGCACGGTGCCGTCGTGGGCGGCGATGTCGTCCCAGATCTCACCGGGCGTGTGGCCGGCGGCGAGCACCACGTGGGCGCCGGTGTGCAGAGCGGGCATGGCGCTGGCCACGAGCTGGAAGCTGCTCGCCACCGGGGTGGTCGCCACCAGCGCGTCGTCCATCCCGTAGCCGAGCCGCTCGGCGATGCAGGCGGCCCCCAGCGTGACCGGGCCGCTGGTCAGCACCGCGCCCTTCGGGTCGCCGGTCGTGCCCGAGGTATACGACAGGAACAGGGGAGAGGACTCGTCGTGATCGTTCGGCGCGGTCGCCGTCCCTCCGGCACCGACGACGTCAGCCAGCCGCACCGCCTCGATGCCCAGGATCTCGGCCAGGCGGGGGCGGTTCTCGTCGTCGGAGACGACGACCGCCGGGTCCATGTCGCCCACGAAGTAGCCGAGCCGGTCGTCGGGCGTGCGAGCGTCGATGAGCGCCGGCAAGGCGCCGAGTCGCCAGACGGCGAAAATCGTCAGCCACGCCTCGATGCTGTCGGGACTGCAGATCCCGACGGTGCTGCCCTGCCCGACCCCCAAGTCGGCGAGAGTGCCCGCCACGACGGGAACCCGCTCGCCGACCTCGGCGTAGCTGACGGTCGTTCCCTCCCGGCTGAGCGCCGGCCTGTCGGCGTGGCGTTCGCAAGCCCGCTCCAGAACCCTCACGATGTCCATGGTTCTCGGCCCCTAGTTCTCTACGCGGATCCTGTCGATACCCGCTCTGGCGTAGTAGCTGTCAATGACGTCCATCGCTTGACGGCGCAGAGCCTCGACGTCGAGGTGCACGAACTCCCGATCTTCCACGACGACGCTCCCGTCGACGATGACGTGACGCACGTCGGAACCTCTGGCGCGGTGCACCACGCTCCAGACCGGGTCGAGGATCGGATCGATGCTCAAGCCCCGCGCCGAGACACAGATCAAGTCGGCGAGCGCCCCGACGGAGACCTCGCCAAGTTGGCCGCCGAAACCAACGGCCCTGGCGCCGTTCACCGTGGCCATGCGCAGCGCGACCGGCGGCGAGACCGCGCCCGGATTCTCGTTTCGGATCGACTGCAGCAGCACCTCTTGGCGCATCTCGCAGAACATGTCGGCCATCTGATCGATCCCCAAGCCGACGTTCACCCCGGCATCCATCAGATCCACGACGCGCGTGAAGCCCTTGGCCAGCTTCATGTGGTTGCTGGGACAATGCACCACGTGGGTGCCGGTGCGTGCCAGCAGGTCGATCTCCGCGTCGGAGAGCAGCACGCAGTGCACCAGCGTCACATCCGCGCCACAGAAACCCAGGCGATCCAGGAACTCGATCGGGCGGCAGCCGTGTTCGGCCTGGATGTTCTGGACCTCGGTGGCCGTCTCGGCGACGTGTGTGTAGAGCCGCAGGCTGTGGACCTCGGCGAACTCCCGGGCTGCGACATAGTCAGTGGGCGCGGCCTGGCGGAACGACACGGGTGCCAGCATGAGGCGCTCCGCCGGCACGCCTTCGTTGAGCAGCCCACGGATCCGCTCGAATCCGTTCTCGAGGCTCTCGCAAATCGGGTCGTGGCCCTGCGTCATGAGGCCCCGGGCTAGGTACCAGCGGATGCCGGTGGACTCGTAGCCGGCGATTGTGGCTTCATCGAGCCCGTCCCGATGGAACGGGTAGACGTGGTCGACGACCGTCGTCGTACCCGCGGCCAGCAGCCGGGCGGTGCTGTACGCCGCCATTGTCTCGTACTCCGCCGCCCCGGCCGCCTCGCTCAGCCGCCAGTAGAACCGCAGAATCTCGTCCAGCTTCAGACCCTCGCCCGCGTCCAACCCGGGAGTCATGTCTCGCAGGTGATCGTGCAGGTTCACCAGGCCTGGTATCACGATCGTCCCCGAGGCGTCCACGCTGCGGCGCGCCGCCCGCGCCGGGCCTCCAATGGCGACGATCCGTCCACCGTCGACGTAGATGTCGCCGGCGGTGACGGTGCCCGCCTCGTCGCAGGTGATGCAGAGACCCCCCGTCAGCACGAGGTCGACGTCACCTGGAGTCATCCCTCACCACCAGCCCTGCTCGGCCGCTGACCGCAATCCCGCACTGCCGACACCGTCGAGTCCCCAGCCGGCCAGGGTCCTGCCCTCGGTGGCGTAGTCCCTGCCCGACGCAACCGACGCCAGCACGATGAGGCTGTCCATCACCGGGGTGGCGACGCCCAGTTCCCGGCCCAGCGACGAGGCCAGCACCAGCGAGTACGGCACATCCTCGGACACGAAGCGATGATCCAATGCTCCCGGGCCGCAGGCGAACTCCACCCGTGCGAGCAGGCTCGACCGCACCGTCTCGAACAGGGTGCTCTCCTTCCGGTCGGCCAGGCCTTGAGCCACGAGGTAGTCCTCGTAGGGTGTCTCATTGGCGAGACCGAGGGCCCTGCGCATCGCTAGGTACTCCCCGTCGAGCGCCTCGATGACGTTGACGACGCCGGGGCTTCCGCCCGTGCCCCACAGGGTGAACGTGCCCTCGGGCTGCTGGATCGACCCCAGGTTCAGGAGCATGGCCGGCACGTGGTCGATGGCGTTGAAGTTCAGCAGCAGCGTCTCCCAGACGTTCTCCGCCCCACTGACCCAGGACCAGATGGCAGATGCCAGCCGTGTCACGTCATCGAGACGGCTGCTCGGCAGCGCGGCGACAAGCGTTCCACCGAGCTTCCGGGTTGCTCCGACCTTCCCCGGACCGGAGACGAACGCACCTGCATACGGCAGCGAATTCGTCTCACCGGCGGTGATGTCGGGGTGCCTGTTGATCTTCCGCAGAGCTGCCATTGCGGAGAAGGCGCCCCCGGGCTCGCCTACCCAGAGGACGCTCTGTCCGTCTCGCCACGCGGGCGCGAGGAGCGTCGCGAGCGGCTCGTGTCCGTACGACGGCACCGAGACGATCACCACGCTCGCGAGCGCGGCAGCTGCCACGGGGTCGGTCGACGTTGCCACGACAGGAGCAAGCTGCGACTCGGCCGCCGTGTCAGAGGGCGAACTGCGGAATGTCACCTCAATGCCGCCGGCGGAGTCGACGGCTTCGAGGGCGGTGCCGAATCGGGGCTGGTCCGCCAGCACGACCGGGCGGCCGGCCAGACCGAGTTCGGCGGCGATGGTCAGGCCGCCGCCGCCGGTTCCGATGACGGCGATGTCGCTGGGGATCCTCACGCGAGCTCTCCTCTGATAATGGGTGCGACGGTCTCGATGAGGGTCTTCGTGGCGGCCGTGTCACCCTCGCCGAGTTTCAGGATCGCCAGGTCCACGCCGAGGCCGCGGAGCTCGCCGAGTTGCTCGGCGACCGTCTCGACGGTGCCGCCGATGGCGAAGGCGCGGACCATGTCGTCGGTCACGTAGCGCGCCTCGGCCACGTCGGGGTCGTTGAGCGCCGTCCGAAGCGTCGCGACGGCGCCGGGGTCGAACCCGTAGACCGGAATCAACTCGTCGGCGTAGCTGCCTCCGGCCATGAGCGTGCAGCGCGGGCGGAGGCGGTCCATGGCCGCCGCCTCGTCCCGGTCGACCTCCACGTCCAACATGACGGCGATCTGGCACTCGCCGGGGTCGCGCCCCGCTCTCGCGGCGCCGTGGGCGACGCGGGCGCGGACGTAGTCGATGAAGTCGCGGTGGACGCCGTGCACGATGATCCCGTCGGCGATCTCCCCGCTCAACTCGAGCATGCGGGGGCCGCGTGCCGACAGGAAGATCGGCGGCGGAGGGTCGATCCGCCAACCCAACGCCGAGCCATCAGCGCAGAAGTAGTCGCCCCGGAAGTCCGCCGAACCCGAACTGAGCTGGCGGATGATCACCACCGCCTCGCGGAGCATGGTGAGCGGGCTCTTGGGTCGCATGGCGAACTGGCTGGGGAACTCGTGGCCTCCCGGGCCGATCCCGATGACCGCTCGCCCGCCCGAACACTCTGCAATGGTCGCCGCCGCGCTTGCGATGAGTGCCGGATGGCGCAACTGGATCGCCGCGATTCCCGTGGCCAGCCGGACCGTGGTGGTCCTCGCGGCGATGAGCGCTTGCGCGGCGTAGACGTCGCGCAGGAAGTAGTGATCGGGTAGCCACACATCCGAGAAGCCCGCATCCTCCGCGGTGACCGCCAAGTCGCAGATCGCGTCCAGAGGCTGATCCAGCCAGATGGCCAGTCCGTACTTCATGACAGCGATTCCTTGAGTTGGGCTGAGATCTCCCCGCAGAGGCTCGCGAAGTCCGGCTGGAATCGGAGCTCGTCGGTCCGGGGCTGGGGGAATGGCACCGAGAACTCTGCGACGAGCCGGCCCGGGCGAGGGGACATCACGAGAACCCTGGTCGACAGGAAGGTCGCCTCACTGATGGAATGGGTGATGAACAGCCCGGCGAAGCTCTGGTCGGTGAAGAGCCGCGAGATCTCACCGTTGAGGCTTTGTCGTGTGATCTCATCCAGCGCGCCGAAGGGCTCATCGAAGAGGAACAGCTCGGGCTCGAGCGCAAGGCTGCGTGCAACGGACGCCCGCATTCGCATTCCTCCGGAGAGCTGATTCGGGAGGTGATTCTCGAATCCGCCGAGCCGGACGAGTTCCAACGCGGTCCGGGAGCGAGCCTTCATGGTCGATCTGGCGACCCCCTGCAACTCGAGGAAGAGATCGATGTTGCGGTTGACGGTGCGCCACGGCAGGAGCGTTGCGTCCTGGAAGACGTACCCCAGCGAACGATCCGAACGGGTGACTGTGCCGCTCGACGGCTCGAGAAGCCCTGAAGCGAGGCGGAGGATCGTTGACTTGCCACAGCCGGATGGACCAACGATGGCGACGAATTCGCCCGCCGCGACATTGAGATCGATCTCTTCAAGAGCCTTGGTGCCATCGGGGAACGTCATACTCACGTTGTCGAATTCCAATGCTGACTCAGGCACGACAATCTCTTCCTGCGCTTAGTTCTGGCATGATTGACAACCTATCAGACATCTGATAGCTTCGTCTAGATGTCGCGGACTACGTCAAGCGGAGACTCTCGGCCATCCGAGCTGCTCCACGATCCGCCTGTCTCCGGATCTGAACCGTGAACCGACCGCTGGTCGTCGCTACCCGCTCGAACTTCCCCGGGAGCAGCCTCGCACTTCTGGAGGACTTGGCCGATGTCCGCGTCTGCGGCTCGGCGGGTCCGCCGACCCGGGAGGAACTCGTCGAGGCTGCCGGTGGGTGTTTCGGCATGATCTGCACGGTGGCCGAGCGCATCGACGTGAGCCTCCTCGAAGCGATCGGACCCTCTCTCCGGGTGATCGCGAATGTTGCGGCGGGCTACGACAACATCGACATCGCGGAGTGTGCCAGGCGCGGAATCGGCGTGGGGAACACGCCTGATGTTCTCACGGACGTGACAGCGGATCTGACGTTCGCGCTCCTGCTGGCCACGGCTAGGCGAGTGCCCGAAGCCGTCGACGCAGTGCGGGCCGGCGAGTGGCCGCCGTGGAATCCCGTTTGGATGTGCGGGACCGGTCTCACCGGCAAGACCCTCGGCATTGTCGGCCTCGGGAAGATAGGACGTGCGGTCGCCCGCCGAGCCAGACCGTTCGGGCTCGAGATCGTCCACACCAACTCGCGCGACGGCCTTCGGTTGGATGATCTTCTCCAACAGGCGGACATCGTGACCCTGCACTGCCCACTGAACGCCGCGACCCATCATCTCATCGGTGATCGCGAGTTCGAGGTCATGAAGCCGACCGCGATCCTGATCAACACGGCGCGTGGTGGGGTCGTCCATCAGGAGGCACTGGTGCGCGCGCTCGAGACGGGCAAGATCTGGGCAGCAGGCATCGATGTGACCGACCCAGAGCCGCTGCCTCCGACGAGTCCTCTGCTCGCACTTCCGAATTGCGTGGTTCTGCCGCACATTGGCTCCGCGACGATCGAGACGCGGACGAAGATGGTGGACATGGCGGTCAGCAACGTGATCGCCGCGATCCGAGGTGATCCGATGCCGCACTCGGTCGTCGAAGGGCGAGTCAGGTGAGGCGCGGTCACTTGAATCGGCGCACTGCCAGCCTCGGGGAGTAGCGGTGAATCCAGAGCGTCAAACGATTGGCGCCGAAAACCAGTTCCCCACCGTGCGAGCGCTCGATCCTCCGGAGTAACTCGCGGGCGAAACTCGATCGTGACTGTTTGGGCAGATCCAGCGAGCGCGCCATTTCGGTATCCACCAGCGGAGGGATGACATCGATCACCCTGACGTCAGTGCCGGCGACGGCGTGTCGGAGTGCGCCGCCGAACATGCGCAGGCCGGCCTTGGACGCGCAATAGACCGGTGTGGAGCCACGTGGGAGAACCCCGGCGACGGAGGCGATGTTCACGATCCGAGGCTGTTGTGACCGCAGCAGCAGGGGAAGGCACAGCGCAGCAAGCAGAATGGGTGCGGCGAGGTTGACGCCGAGTTCGCTCCATACCAGGTCAGGATCCCGCGCCAGCGACTCGAGATCGCCGCCCCGATTGACGCCTGCATTGTTGACGAGCATGTCCAGCCGGTCGGTCTGTGAACTGACGAAGTCGAAGAGTTCCTGCACGCCCCGCCGATCCGCCAGGTCGATGCGACGAACGCGAACGCTCGGGTGTGCAGCAGCGAGGCGCTCGACGCGGTCCGGAGACGATCCACAGGTGAGGACGACGTTCTCGTCGGCGAGTTCCTCGACGAGAGCGCGTCCTATCCCTGACGTGCCTCCGGTGATCAGGATTGTCTGCTTCTGGAACACGGGTTCAAATCCGGCAGGTGTGCTCGAGCAGGACTCCCATCGTCTCGGGGTTGGGCTCGGCCACGAGCCGATATGCCGCGGGCGCCTCGGATAACGGGAACCGATTGCTGATGAACAAGTCGATGTCGATGTTCGAGGTTCGCCGGAGCGCCTCGTTGAAGCGTCGAGCTCGCGTCCATCTTCGGCTCAGCGCGGCGTTGACGTTCACGACACTCGTGCTCACGACACGCTGGGACCGGAAGTGAAAGTGATGCGCGGGTCGCACGGTGAGGTCTTTCGTTCCGTAGTACGCCACGACGCAGATCGTCCCGTCGGCGCCGGTCACTTCGAAGGCAGTTTGCAGGCCCGCGGCAGCCCCACTTACCTCGAACGCGATGTCTGCACCCCTGCCCTCGGACAGTGCGTTCGCGGATTCGCTCGCCTCTGACGGCGCAACGCCGGCGGCGCCCAGCTCGCGGGCGATGCCGCGACGATGCCCGATCGGGTCGACGCCGATGACATGGGCTCCCATTCGGGTGAGTTCGTCCGTGACGATCAGGCCGATGATCCCCAGTCCGAGCACGACTACGACGTCGCCTCTGTATACCGGCGCGTCCATGAGGGCGTTGAGGGCGACGTCGTAGAGATTCGCGAACGCCGCCTGTTCATCGCTCACCTCGTCGGGCAGGGCGACGACGAGGTTCGGGTCGGCACGTAGCGTGAACGCGTCCTGGTGAGGATGACGGGTGAAGACGCGGCGGCCGAGCAGGTGCTGTGTCTTCCGGCCGGCCTCGCGCACTTCGCCGATCACCTGGTAGCCATACTTCACTGGGAAGCCGAATGAGCCCTCGCAGGTCTCGACCCCGAGTGGTTCATCGGGTGCACGCTGGCCGCGGTAGACGAGCATCTCGGTACCCGAACTGATGAGGGAGCACATGGCCTCGACGTAGACCTCGTGATCGGACGGTGCCCGCCCCGGGTATGTGCACAACTCGACGGTCTCGCGAGCTGAGAACCACACCGCCGTGCCGGCTCTCATCGCTCGAATGGGTCGTGCACTCGGAGCGGACAGCGTCTCGCTTGTTCTAAGGCAGAGAGATGGTTGGATCGAGGAACTCGTTGGTCACGAGATCTTCGACTGCAACGTTCGGGTCGATCACGTCGGAGCCTTGCCCCACGAAGATCGGCACGGCGATGTCAATCATCGTCTGGACCTGCCCGAGATCGATCTCGCCGACGAATCCCGACGGCCCGTTGGCCAACAGTCCATCGTCGATCATCACGCGATGAGCGAACTCCTCGGCCTCGATGGTGCGCGGCACCGGTGAGCCGAACGCCTCGGTCATCTCGGCGACGAGCGCGTGCGTCGCTGCAGGGTCGGCGACGTAGTCGACGATCTCCTGCTGGATCACCGGGACGAACTCGCGAAGGCAGTCGGCTTCTTCCTCGATGAGTTCGGAACGAACAGTCGGGATCGGGCCAAAGTTGGGATACCCGGCATCGCTCACGAGGATGTACTCGATGGGCTTCCCGTACTGCTCCAGGTTCGGGTACGAGTACGGATTGTCGGTCACGAACCCTTGGTTCACGATTCCGTCCTCGGCGACGAACCGGGCCGGCGAGAAGTCCCACGAGAAGTCGACCTGGTCGATGTCGAGCGCGCCGATTCCGGCGAGCCCTTCCGCGTAGACCGCGTTGCCGGCCACCAGCACCGTCGCCCCGCTCTCGCGGATGTCGTCGATGCTGGACACGTCGAGGTCGTCGGGATCCCAGAAGAGGATCTGCGGGTGGCTGACCATGGGTGCCATGATGGCGACTGCCGGGAACTCGCCGGATGCAGCGATCATCGCGTCGAGATTCTGATCGGCGATGAAGATGTCCCGATCGGCGTAGAGCATCGAGTTCGTTGCCTGGAATCCGGTGACCGGTCCGCCGGCTCGCACTTCGATGGTGAGATTCGGATCTGCCTTGGCCGGACCCCTCAGCGTTCCTCTGTCGGCGATTACCTCGCCATCGTCGATCAGTCCCCAGAACCAGGCCCGAGTCGCCTCGGGGAACCACCCGGTCTGAATGACCAGTGGGTTCGGGCACACCGACGCCAGGTCGATTCCGGCCGGCGCAGCTTCGGCGTCGGAGTCCTCAGCCGGTGCGGGCGCGGGTTCGGGTGCCGGCGCGGGTTCGGGTGCCGGCGCGGGTTCCGGTGCTGGCGCGGGTTCGGGCGCCGGCGCGGGTTCCGGTGCTGGCGCGGGTTCGGGCGCCGGCGCGGGTTCGGGCGCTGGCGCTGCGCCGGAATCGTCGTCCCCTCCGCACGCGGCGGCGAACATCGCCATCGCGAGCAGTAGGGCGATCCAGATTCGTACTTGCTTGTTCATGGGTCCTCCCCCCCGGGGGTGCCCCCCCACCTGTCCAACTCCCCCCACAGTAGTAAGATGTCTGATGCCTGACAAGGCGGCCTGCTACTAGTGCCACCAGTGCAGCTGGCAATGCCGCCAGTGGTGATGTCAGCGCTGCGAGTTCAGAGTCGGGCCAGGACGTCGCGGGCGGCAGCCAGACCCCTCGCGCGGACCTCGGCCTCGTCCACTGTGGTGAATTCGCCGTCGTCGAGGACGACCGCACCGCGAACAACCACAGTGGAGACATCCGGGCCGTTGGCGAACCAGCCGACCGTCGCCCAAGGGTCGTTGATTGGCTCGTGGTGAAGCGAAGATGTGTTAACCATGATGAGATCCGCAGGGTGGCCAGGCGCAAGGGTTCCGCTCCCGGACCGAAGAGCGCCAGCCCCCCCGCCCGTTATCAGCCTGAGCATGTCGCTCACGCTGACGGCAGCGGAATCGGTCAGCTGAGCGCGCTGCAGCAGGGTCCCGAAGCGAGCCACCTCGAACATGTCCTGGCCGGCGACGGCGCACCCGTCGCTGCCCGCCGCGACGGGGACCTCGCGGGACCGAAGGTCGGTGAGCCGCATGATCCCCGAACCCAGGAACGCGTTCGAGATCGGGTTGTACACCAGGTGCGGACGATGGTGGGCAGCGAGTTCGATCTCGGAATCGTCGAGCGCCACCGCGTGTGCCAGGACTGCGTTCGAGTCGAGGACACCGAGGTCGGCCAGCAGGTGGAGTGTGCGACGGCCACCCCGGAAGTGGCATGTCACATCGACCGAGAAGGAGTCCTCGGCGGCGTGGGTGTGCCATCGAACGCCGTGCCGGCGAGCAAGTTCTGCAGCCGCGACGAGGAGTTCGTCCGAACAGTACGCGGCATTGCCCGGACCCGGCCACAACGCCACCAGCCCACTCGACTTTTCCCGCATTGCTGCCTCGGTCAACTCGATCTCCTGTGCGTTGGTGTAGATGTGGTTTTCGGGAGGAGTCTCGAACGCCCGGGCGGCATCGGTCCGTTCCCCGATCATCACCCGCGCCACAGCGCCTGCCATGCCGACTCGTTCCATTGCGTGCGCCACGGCAACCGCATCCTCGGGTTGTCGACGGCCGCCGTAGTGATGATTGATTGCGGCGACAGTGCCCGAGCGGAGCGAATGAAGGGCGCCGAGTTCGCTGAGCGCAACGCTCTCCTCATGCCTGAGTTCCAGCGCGAGTGGGATCATGTGCCGCCTCAGCCAGTCCACAAGGCTGAGACCATCCCCCAGGCCGCGCGCAGCCACCTGGAACAGGTGCGTGTGTGCGTCGACGAGCCCCGGCAGGATGACGCTTCCCGAGGCGTCGATCAGACGCCCGGGGCGTGTTGCGGATCGATCCTCGAGCGGCCCGACTGCCGCGACCTGATCCCCGAGGATGTCGACGAATCCGGTCTCCGCGAATCCTGTCCCGTCGCCGATCGCAAGGATCGTCCCACCCTCGATACGAATGTCGGGCGCCGGTGGTTCGTGCTGGTTACCGGAGGCGGTCGGTCCGCCGCCCGTGCCCGCGCTCTTGCTCGGCTCAGACACAAGAGTTATCATACATCAGACAAGAGGAGGTGGTCGCTTGATCCCACCCGTTGTCGATGTATCCCGATTGCTCGCCGAGGAGTCGAGCAGTCGGCACCCAGGGGGCAGCGTCATCGATCGTGCCTGCCGCGAGATCGGGTTCTTTCTGATCACGGGGCATGGCATCGATCCAGCGGCGTCGAGGGCCATCGATCGGGCGGCCCGCGAGCTGTTTCACGCACCCGAGACAGTCCGCCGGACCGCCGCCCGCCTTCACCCGGCCGAGCCCCGTGGCTACAGAGGCCCGGGCTCGATCGCCACGGCATCGAGCGTCGGACTAGACACGCCCAAGGATCTGGTGGAGATATTCACCATCGGCAGGGTCGACGACGCGCAAACGCTCCGAACGCTCAGCTCGTTGCCGTTCGGTGAGCGGTTCTACTTGCGGAACATCTGGCCCGACCTCGACGGATTCCGTCGCGTCTGGGAGAGCTATTACCGTGAGATGAGCGTCCTTGCCGAACGGTTGCTCGTGGTCCTGGCCACGATGCTCGGACAGGACCCGCGGTACTTTGCGGCGGCGCACCGCAACCACGCCTCAACGCTCGTCGCCAACTACTACCCGCCTGTCGTCGACCGCGCGGAGAATCCTGCGGCGACGCGTCGTGGCGAACACACGGACTTCGGGACCATCACGATCTTGACCACGGACGGCGTTACCGGGCTCGAAGTCAAGACGCGGTCCGGTCAGTGGCTGCCGGTGCCGTCAGTCGAGGATGCGCTGGTCGTGAACGTTGGCGATCTCCTGGAGATGTGGACAAGGGGTGAGTACGTCTCCTCGTACCACCGGGTCGTGATCGAAGATCCCACCACGGAGCGCGTGTCGTTGCCCTTCTTTCACAACCCGCGGTCGGACGCGATGGTCGAGCCCATAGGGGACGTGGTCACGCGGACGTCGGCGGTCTGCGCCGGCGAGTGGATCCTCAGGAAGATCGACGCCATCAACGCGCAGTGACCGTCACGGAAGCCTGAGAGGAATCGTCGTGCGGGCTTCACGAAGCAAAAAACCCTCGAGTTGTGTGGAGCTGGGGGGAATCGAACCCCCGTCCGTCGAGCGGTTGCCGCCTCCGATACGACCATTCCCGATTGGCGCGTTGCGGATTGCGTGCCGTCGGGTCGGCTGCCCCGGAGGGCTCCGCCGGATCTTTCTCCGGTGTCAGCGGTCTTTCTCGCCGTCAGCGGTCTTTCCCGGCTGTCCTCCCCTGCTTCTGTTGCCAGGCTGCAGTGGACAGGCCCCGCGTGCCCCCGTGGGGGTCGCAGTTACCTCACTGTCCGATCAGTCGATCAGGCGGCGAGGAGCACGGGTTCATCATTGCCGTGTCTTGTGGTGCCCCGTTTTAGGAGTTTGAGCAACTCCGGTCGCGTAGCACGGTTCCCGGTCTCGACGTCGAAACCGATCAGCCCCTTGTCAATGTGCGGTACGACCCACTGTACCGAGACCCTGCGACAACGGTTCCCTGGCGCCCGATCCTCCCGGCGGGGCGATCCGGGTCAGCGCACTTCCCGGTCGTGCTCGCGGGCTGCCTGCGAGAGGGCCCGGCGGGCCTCCAGTTCGGCCTCCCGGCGGGCCAGGATCGTCCGCCGGTCCACCTTGCGGCGCCGCCGTGCCAGGGCCATCTCCACCTTCGCCCGGCCGTCGCGGAAGTACAGCGACAGCGGTATCAGCAGCAGGCGGTCCTGCTCGACGCGCGCCTTGATGCGGTCGATCTCGGCCCGGTGCAGCAGCAGCTTGCGCGGCCGGTCGGGATCGGGGGCGAACGCCTTGGCGACGCTCGGCTGCGGGGGCACGTGCATGGAGTGCAGCCACACCTCGCCACCGGACACCCGCCCGTACGCCTCGGCCAGGGTCACGGTGCCGTCGCGCAGCGACTTCACCTCGCTGCCCCGCAGCACCAGCCCGCACTCATAGCTGCCGAGGATCTCGAAGTCCCGCTGGGCGCGCCGGTTCCTGGCGACCACCTTGACTTCAGGCTCGTCCATGAGCGCAGGTTAACGAGCCACCGGCGCAAGGGTGGGCTGCAGGGCGCGGCAACGTAGCCTTGCGGCCGTGCTGGCGTTGAGCCGCGAGACCTACGACGGGATGCTGGCCCACGCGGTGGCGGGGCTGCCGAACGAGGCCTGCGGGCTGTTCGCCGCCACCTTCGGGACCGACAACGTGGTTGCCTTCTACCCGATGACGAACGCCGCCGCCTCCGAGAGCATCTACGAGTTCGACGGCGCCGAGCACCTGGCGGTCGAGAAGCAGGCCGAGGAGGCCGGCCTCACCGTCGTCGGGGTCATGCACTCGCACACCGCCAGCACGGCGTACCCGTCGCCGACCGACGTGGCCCAGGCCAGCCGCTTCGATCCCCTCGGCGTGTGGCATCACGTGATCGTCTCCTTGAAGCACCCGGCGCCGGCACTGCGCAGCTACCGCATCGTCGGCCGGATCATCGAGGAGGAAGCGGTGCAGGTCCTCCCCTGAGGCGGATCGAGGTGCCAACCCCCACCGGTAGAATCCCCAGCGACTTGCTAGGAGACTGCTGAGCCATGCTCCCGACGCCCCGACACGTCATTCCGGCGAAGGCCGGAATCCAGGACCTGGCCACCCGACCGGCGCTGCCCGTGGATTACTCAGCACACTCCTAGACGACTCTCCCCAGCCCGCCATGGGTGTCCTCGCCTCCGTCATTGACTGCATCGGCAACACGCCGCTGGTGGACGTCAGCGTGCTCAGCCCCAACCCGGCGGTGCACATCCTCGCCAAACTGGAAGGCCAGAACCCCGGCGGCTCGGTGAAGGACCGAGTAGCCCGGTCGATGATCGAGGCCGCCGAGGCCGACGGCGCGCTGCGGCCGGACACAACCATCCTGGAGCCCTCCTCGGGCAACACCGGCATCGCGTTGGCGTTCATCGCCCGGCTGCGGGGCTACCCCGTGAAGATCGTCCTGCCGGCCAACGTCTCGGTCGAGCGGCGCGACCTGCTGGAGATCTACGGCGCCGAGATCATCGACTCCCCGGGCGCCGAGGGCTCCAACGGGGCGGTGCGCCGGGCCGAGCGCCTTGCCGCTGAGCACCCCGAATGGGCCTACCTCTGCCAGTACGCCAACGAGGCCAACCCGCAGGCGCACTACGCCACCACCGGCCCGGAGATCCTGGCCGACTGCCCCGACATCACCCACTTCGTGGCCGGCCTCGGCACCGCCGGCACGCTCATGGGCTGCGGCCGCTACCTCAAGGAGCACAAGCCCGAGGTGCGGGTCTACGCCGTGGAGCCCCCGGCGGGGGAGAAAGTGGAGGGGCTGCGCAGCCTCGACGACGGCTACATCCCGCCGGTCTACGAGAACTGGGGCGGCAACGAGTTGCTGGACGGCAAACGGATCGTGCGCACCCGCGAGGCGCTGGAGTACACGCGCCGCCTGGCGACCGAGGCCTCGGTGTTCGCCGGGATCTCCAGCGGGGCCGCCCTGGCCGGGGCCTGCCGGGTGGCCGAGCGCATCACCTCCGGGGTGATCGTCTTCGTGGCCGCCGACGGCGGCTGGAAGTACCTCTCGACGCGGGCCTGGACCGACCCCATCGACGAGGTCGTGGAGCGCGCCGAGCGCATCATCTACTTCTGAAGGCTTGGGCGGCGGGTTGTGGGTACTGGCGAGCGCGCGCGTCTGGATTCCGGCCTTCGCCGCAACGACGCTCGGGTGGCCGGAATGACGCGGCGGTAAAGGGGGTGTGGCGTGGCGGCTCGGGTGGGGCGGCCAGCGTGACGGGTGTGGATCAGGTCGGGAGCGTGGCCCCGGGCCGGTGACCCGGGACCACGCTCCGGTAACCGCCGCTGGCGGGAGAGTCAGCCGGTCGCCCGCTCGTCGGGCGGACCCGTGTCGTCCATCTCGCCGTCCTCCATCGTCTCGCCGTCGTCCATCTTGTCAGCGGAGGAGTCGATGATCGTGACGCGGCCCTCGCCGCCGGACGGGTACTGCTCGGCCGTCACGACGCCGCCGAGGGCATCGGTGAGGTAGTCGGCCAGCGTGCGCTGGTCGTTGATGCCCAGCTTGGTGTGCGGCAGGTCGGCAGCCGGGAAGCAGTCGCCGCCGCCGGCGAACCAACTCACCGTCGTCATCACGACCGGATCGCCCGGCACCACCTCGCCGTCTTCGACAATGACCGTGCCGTCGTCGAGGACGATGCTGCGCACACGGGCGCCTTCGTGGCCGATGTTGGAGCAGTCGCCCTCGCGGTCGGTCTCGCGTGCCGGCATGCCGATGTCGATGACCAGGCTCATGCCCGCCACCTGCGAGTACTGCCCGCAGGTGCCCGGGATGCAGTCGTAGGAGACCTCCATTGCCTCCTTCAGCCGCTCGCGGGTCATCTCGAAGGTGACCATAACGTTGTTGAACGGCGAGATGTCGAAGGTCGTGGACTCGCTGAGGTCGCTGCCGGCGGGGATGATGGAGTCGTTGCGGATGCCGCCGCCGCCCTGGATGGCGATGTCCGGCGTCGCGGTGCCGTACTCCTCGGCGCGCTCGGTGCCCACCCAGAGCGAGGCATCGGCGACCAGGTTGCCCTGGTTGGTCTCGCGCGTCCGGACCTGAGAACGTCGACCGTCCAGGTCCACCTCGGTGGTAGCCAGGACGTTGCTGTCCAGCGCCGCCACAGCCGCCGCCAGTGGCTCCTCGACCGACGCCAGGACGTCGGGGTCGGGAGTCTCGTCGAGGCTCACGCCCACCGAGCGGCCCGCCGCGGAGACCACGTTGCCGTCGGCGTCGAAGCCGACGACGAGCTCGCCGATGCAGCGGTAGCCGCCGGGTGCGGTAATGACCGGCACGGTGTTGCCGTCGGCGTCGGTGGCCTCCAGCGGGTACGGGCCGGCGGTCTCCTCCTCGGGCAGGCAGGTGCTGGTGTCGCTGCGCAGCATCTCGTCGCCGCCGCCGCCAATGGCCACGTCGACGCCGGAGATGGAGGCGAGCGCCTCCACGTCCTCATCCACCTGCTGTAGGTGGCTGATGAGGACGATCTTGTTGACGCCGGCCTCGGTGAGGGCGGCGACCTCGGCGTTCACCGCCTCGGCGACGGCGGACACGACGGCGTTGCGCGGCGCGGAGATCGCTCCCAGCATCGGGGTGATGGCGCCGATGACGCCGATTCGCTCGCCGCCGGTCTCCACGATGGTGCTGCGGGCGAGGCGGCCGGCCTCGACCATCGCCACGAGCGCCGGCTCGGCCGACACGTCCAGGTTGGCCGACAGGAAGACGACCGGCGGGTCGAAGCCGCCGAAGAACTCCGCCGCCACGTCGGGGCCGAAGTCCATGTCGTGGTTGCCGACCGCCATGGCGTCGTAGAGGCCGCTCAGGGCGATGGAGTCGTAGAACGGCGCGCCCCGTTCCAGGCTGACGTTCCACTCCTTGGAGGCCAGGAAGTTGTCGCCGGCGGTGACGGTGAGCACCCCGTCGGTGCCGGCGCCCTCCTGCAGGCTCCGCATGGCGGTGACGAATCGGGCGACGCCGGGGAAGCCCCTGGCGGGATTGTGCAGCAGCTTCGACTCGCCGTCGTTGTTGTGCAGGATGGTGAGCGTGTACGCCGCTTCGTCCTGCGCGTTGAGCGCGGTCGGGGCGAGCGCCGTGACCGAGACGAGAAGCCCGAGCGCCGCGAGTACGACGGCGGGCTTCCGCCAATTGATTCGATGGTTCTTTTCCCTCGTGGGGAGGCGTTTTTGAGTCATGGCGGGACTATAGAACCATCGTTTGAACTCTGCTTGCGCGGCGGGGGGCGCATCGGTGTCGTACCGGCCTCGGAGGCGACGCCCCGACGGTGACTGTTGCGTCGAGGTTGCAGTCTCGAACTCCGGCGTAGCCTGTGGCGCCGATTACCGACCACCGAACGGAGGACGCGGAAGGTGAGATCCGACGGACGCAGACCCGACGAGTTGCGACCGCTGACCTTCACCCGCGACTACACCGAGATGGCCGACGGCTCGGTGCTGGTGGCCCTGGGTCGCACCCGAGTGCTCTGCACCGCCTCGGTCAGCGACGAGGTGCCGCGCTGGATGCGAGGCCGGGGAACCGGCTGGGTGACCGCCGAGTACTCGATGCTGCCCGGCAGCTCCCCCGAGCGGGTCGACCGCGAGGCCCGCCGGGGCCGCCAGTCGGGCCGCACCCAGGAGATCCAGCGGCTGGTCGGTCGCTCGCTGCGGGCCGTGTGCGACCTCGGGCGCCTGGGCGAGCGGTCGGTGACGGTCGACTGCGATGTGCTGCAGGCCGACGGGGGCACGCGTGTGGCGTCGATCTGCGGTGGGTACATCGCTCTGCACGACGCCCTCAGCCGAGCCGGCCTGGCCGGCCCGCACCCGCTGACGGACGCCTGCGCGGCCGTGTCGGTGGCCGTGGTCGACGGGCGGGCAGTGCTGGACCCCGACTACCGCGAGGACGTCCGCGCCGACGTCGACATGAACGTGGTGATGACCGGCACAGGCGGCCTCATCGAGGTGCAGGGCACCGCCGAGGGCACCCCGTTCGGGCGCCCGATGTTGGACGAGCTGCTGGACCACGCCGGCGCGGGGATCGCCGAGATCGTCCGCCGACAGGGCGAGTCGTTGAGCGCCCCGCCGGCCGAACGCCCGGGGACGTGAGCGAGCTCCTGCTTTCGCGGCGGCCACGGCCAACCCGCGCAAGCTGATCGAGATGCGAGCCGCCCTGGAAGGCGTGGCGACGCCATTGGAGCGCCCGGCGGTGTGAGTGAGTTCCTTGCTTTCGTGGCGGCCACGGCCAACCCGCACAAGCTGATCGAGATGCGAGCCGCCCTGGAAGGCGTGGCGACGCTATTGGAGCGCCCGGCTGCGCTCGGCGACGTGCGCGAGGACGGCGACACGCTGGAGGCCAACGCCCGCACCAAGGCCGTCGCCGTGGCTGGCTTCGCCGGGGCGCCGGCGCTGGCCGACGACACCGGCCTGGAGGTGGACGCCCTCGACGGCGCTCCGGGTGTCCACTCGGCGCGCTACGCCGGCCCGGGCGCCGCCGACGAGGCGAACGTGGCGAAGCTGCTGGAGGCGCTGGCCGGGGTCGCCGCACCGCAGCGCACCGCCCGCTTCCGCACGGTCGTGGTGGCGCGCTGGCCCGACGGGCGTGAGCTGCTGGCGGACGGCGTCGTGGAGGGCTTCATTGCCCGCTCGCCCCGAGGCGGGCGCGGCTTCGGTTACGACCCGGTGTTCGTGCCGTCACCCGGCGAGTCGACGTTCGCCGAGATGAGCCTGGAGGCCAAGGGAGCAATCAGCCACCGGGGTCGAGCCCTGCGCGAGCTGGCGCGTCTACTGGCGACGGCCGGCTGACCGCGCCGCGCCATGTGCGCCAGGTGGGATTCGAACCCACACGAGCCGAGGCTCACAGGGACCTAAACCCTGCACGTCTGCCGGATTCCGTCACTGGCGCGGGGCGTGGCCCGCGATCAGATTATCGGTAGCCTGCGCGCAGGACGTCCGGGAGGTGAACCGGTGGAACTGTCAGGTCTTTCTCTGCCGGGCGCGCCCGACGCCGCCCGCAACGAGGACGCCAACAAGCGAGACGGCTCCCAGGACATCTTCCAGCAACTGCTGCGCCAGCGGATCGTGTTCCTCGGGCGCGCCGTGGACGACGAGCTGGCCAACTCCATCACCGCCCAGTTGCTCTACCTCGAGGGCCAGGACCGCAACCGGGACATCTGGCTCTACATCAACTCGCCGGGCGGGTCGATCACCTCGGGCATGGCCATCTACGACACCATGCAGTTCGTCACCCCCGACGTGGGCACGATCTGCATGGGGCTCGGCGCCTCCATGGCGCAGTTCCTGCTGTGCGCCGGCGCCCCCGGCAAGCGCTACGCCCTGCCGCACGCCCGCATCCTCATGCACCAGCCCCACGGCGGGGTGCAGGGCCAGGCCTCCGACATCGCCATCCAGGCCGAGCAGATGACCTACATCAAGAAGATCCTGGCCGAGCGCATCTCCGAGCACACGGGCCAGCCGGTGGACCAGGTCGAGGCCGACTTCGACCGGGACCGCTGGTTCACGGCCGAGCAGGCCAAGGAGTACGGCATCATCGACGAAGTGATCGCCGGCCGCGGCGAGATCCGCTGACCCGCCCGGCCTCCCGGCCGGGTTCCCTCGAGCCTGTTTCCGTGATCGCCTAGCCGGCGCGGGCGGCTTCGGCCCGGCTGCGCAGCTCCGCCACGGCGGCGGCGAGGCCTTCGGGATGGCCGAAGACGGCGCTGCCGGCCACGAACACGTTCGCCCCGGCGGCGGCCGCCCCTGCCACGGTGCCCGCGCCGATGCCGCCGTCCACCTCCAAGTCGATGTGGCGACCGGACTCCTCGATCATCCGGCGCACCTCGGCGATCTTGGGTTCCATGGTGGCGATGTACTTCTGGCCGCCGAAGCCGGGGTTCACCGTCATCACCAGCACCATGTCGGTGAGGTCCAGTACCTGCGCCACGGCGGCGGCGGGCGTCGAGGGGTTGAGCGCCACGCCGGCGGCCGCCCCCAGTCCCTGGATCTGATCGAGGGTGCGGTGCAGGTGCACGCACGCCTCGGCGTGCACGATGAGCAACTCGCATCCCGCGTCGACGTAACGCGCCGCCAGCGCCTCGGGGCCCTCGACCATGAGATGCACTTCGAACGGCAGCGACGTGTGCGGGCGCGAGGCGGCGATGACGTCGGGCCCGAAGGTGATGTTCGGCACGAAGGCGCCGTCCATCACGTCCCACTGGATGCGGTCGGCGCCGGCCGCCTCGAGCGCGGCGCAGTCCCCGCCGAGCCGGCTGAAGTCGGCGCTGAGGGTGGAGGGCACGATGTGGATCGGCGGGTTCGTCGTCATGGCGGGCCGGGAAGGGGACAGGGCGCCGTCAGGTTACTTCGGGGTCCCTCGCACACCGGGGAGCAGCGGGACGAAGGCCACCGGCAGCAGGCCGGCGCAGCGCCGGGCCTCGCCGTCGGGCGTCCCGCCGTCGGGTTCGGGCTTCTCGTAGAGCGCCAACTGCTGGTCCCGCGAGGCCGCGCCGACCGGCGCCACGAGCCGGCCCCCCGGAGCCAACTGTTCGAACAGCGCCCGCGGCACGGCGGGTGCGGCGGCGGAGAGGAAGACGGCGTCGTAGGGCGCGCCCGGGGGGTGGCCCTCGGACCCGTCGGCCCACACGACGGTCACGTTGCCGTAGCCCAGGGATTCCAGCCGTTCCCGAGCGCCGCTCGCCAGGCGCTCGATGCGCTCCACCGCCACCACCTCGGCGGCCAGCCGGCTCGCCACAGCCGCGGCATATCCCGAGCCGCCGCCGATCTCCAGGACCCTGTCGCCGGCCGCCAGCCGCAATGCCTCCAGGGTGACGGCCACGACGTAGGGCTGCGACACGGTCTGGCCGAACCCGAGGGGCAGCGCCCGGTCGGCATAGGCGCTGCGACGCTGGGTGGACGGGACGAACGCCTCCCGGGGCACCGAGCCCATCGCCTCCAGCACCCGCTGATCGCGCACGCCGCGCCGGGCGAGGTCGTGGCGCACCATCTCCGCCCGGTGGGCGTCGAACGGCGGTTGTGGTCGGGCCTTCACGGCACGGGTGCTCCCCGGTGAGTCTCAGAGCCGTAGCCTGCGGGTCTGCGGCCGAACACCTCAGCCCGACCGTACCACCGGCCCCCTCGTCGCCGTTCCGGTGGAGGCCGGAGTCCCGGGCCACGCCTCCCGTCGGCGCCGCGGCGGAGTTGCCGCCAGGCTTGCCGGGCACGACCGATTCTCTACTGTGGCGATTCCCTACTGTGGGGCCATGCCCCGGTTGTTCGTAGCGGTTTGGCCGCCGAGGGAGGCGCTGGATGCTCTCGACGGGTTGCCCCGTCCCGACCTGCCCGGCGTGCGCTGGACCGTCCCGGAGCGCCTGCACGTCACCATGCGGTTCCTGGGCGACTGCGACGAGGGCGAGGCCGTGGCGGCGCTGTCCGGGTTGCGCCTGCCGAGGGCTGAGGTGGTCCTCGGCCCGGCCGTCGAGCGGCTGGGACGGGCGGTCCTCGTGGTGCCGGCCCGCGGCCTCGACGAGCTGGCGGCGGAGATCATATCCGCAACCCGTCACGTCGGGCAGTCGCCGCCGGATCGGCCCTTCACGGGACATCTGACCGTCGCCCGCTACAAGGGCGGGCCGCCGGACGGCTACGCGCCGCCGGTCCACGCCGCCTTCACGGCGACCGAGATCGCCCTCGTCCGCAGTGATCCGCCCGGCACCTACCGGAACGCGGCCGGTTTCGCCCTGCACTGAGCCGGTCCAACGCTCGGGGCGGCGACGCCGCAACCGTCACCCCTGGAGCGGCCGGCGGCTTTAGCATGGGATTTCGTGGCTGAGTCGATGCCAGAGCCGGGCAATGGGTTGCTCGATCGCTATGAGCCCGCTCGGGGATTCGACGAAGCCTTCGAGTCCGACGGCTCGGCCCGCGCCGTCTATCGCAGGATCGTCGAACGCTTCGGCGAGCTCGACGCCGGCGAGGCGCAGCGGCTCGAGAGGTTGGTCGCCGATGAGTTCCGGCGCCAGGGGATCACCTTCACCGTGTACAGCGAGGAGGAGGGCACCGAGCGGATCTGGCCCATGGACCTCTTCCCCCGGCTCATCTCGGCGCTCGAATGGGACGAGTTGGAGCGAGGCCTGACCCAGAGGGTCGCCGCCCTGAACCACTTCCTGGCGGACCTGTACGCCGGCGAGGGCGCAGCGATCGCCGACGGGATCGTGCCCCGGTGGCTGGTGGTGTCGTCCCGCGGCTTCGAGCGCAACGCCATGGGGATCGAGGTGCCGCACGGGGCGCACTGCAACATCGCCGGCATCGACGTCGTGCGCGACGACGCCGGCCGCTACCGGGTGCTGGAGGACAACCTGCGCAACCCCAGCGGCATCTCCTATGTGATCGAGAACCGGGCGGCCATGGCCAAGGCGTGCAGCTGGCTGTTCTACGACCACGCCGTGCAGCCCGTGGAGCAGTACGGGCGGATGCTGCGGTCCACTCTCGAGTCGATGGCACCCGGCGGCCAGGAGTCCCCCCACGTGGTGGTGCTGACCCCCGGCATCTTCAACTCGGCCTACTTCGAGCACGCCTTCCTGGCTCGCTCGATGGGTGTCGAGCTGGTGGAGGGCCGTGACCTCGTCGTCGACGAGGGCACGGTGTACGCCCGGACCATCGAGGGGCTCATCGCCGTGGACGTGATCTACCGGCGCATCGACGACGACTTCCTGGACCCGGTCTCGTTCCGCCCCGACTCCACGCTGGGCGTGCCGGGATTGCTCGGCGCGCTCCGGGCCGGGACCGTGACCGTGTGCAACGCCATCGGCAACGGCGCCGCCGACGACAAGGCCGTCTACCCGTACGTACCCGATCTCATCAGGTACTACCTCGGTGAGGAGCCGATCATCGACAATGTCGCCACCTACATGATGTGGGACCCCGACCAGCGGGCCGAGGCGCTGGGGCGACTCGAAGAGTTGGTGGTCAAACCGGTGGGGGAGTCGGGCGGTTACGGGGTGCTGATCGGGCCCCACGCCAGCGACGAGGAGTTGGAAGCCGCCCGCGCCGCCATCGAGGCCGATCCCCGGAACTGGATCACCCAGGAGGTCGTGCAACTCTCGAGCCTGCCGTCGTTCACCCAGGAGCGCCTCGAGCCCCGCCACGTGGACCTGCGGCCCTTCGTGCTCACCGGCGAGCGGACCGAGGTTTTCCCCGGTGGCCTCACCCGCGTGGCGATGCGGCGCGGGTCGCTCATCGTGAACTCCTCCCAGGGAGGCGGCTCGAAGGACACCTGGGTGCTGACGCCGGAGTACTCGTAGTGCCCCCCCGGCGGTCGCAGCGGTGATCCTGGCCCGCCACGCCGACGCCCTCTTCTGGGTGGGCCGCTACCTGGAGCGGACCGAGGCCACGGTCCGCTGCCTCGACTACGCCGCCAACTCGATCATCCACCTGCGCCCCGACGAGGCCCGCATCGAGGTGGAGCAGCTCGTCAAGACGCTCGGCCTCGAGTCGGTGGCGGCGCCGCTCGGCAGCCTCGGGGGGCGCCGGCAGCTGTTCGCCTTCCTGCTGTCGGACACCGCCAACCCCGGCTCGGTGCTCTCGGCCGTCAGCGCCGTCCGCGAGAGGCTGCGCTCGACGCGGGAGCGGATCCCGATCGAACTCTGGGAGGAGGCCAACGGCCTGTACCTGCGGTTCCGGGAGTTCGGCGACATCGAACTGCCGCCGGAGCGGCTTCACGAGATCCTGCTGATGGTCCGTCGGGCCTGCCTGGCCATCAGCGGCGTGCTGAACGAGGGCATGCGGCGCGACGAGGGATACGAGTTCATCCTGATCGGACGGATGATCGAACGGTCGGTCTTCACCGTCGGACTCCTCGTCGCCGGCTACACCGACCCCCGGGGCACCATGGACGCCACCAGGATGCTGCGGCTGACCAGTTCGCTGCAGGCGTACCATCGCCGGCACGGGCACGCGCCCGATCCCGAGGGCGTGGTGCGCTACCTGCTGGCGGGGACCGACCTGCCACGCTCTGTCCTGTCGTGCCTGATGCGGGCCGAGGAGAGCCTGCGGGGCGTCGGTTCGGTCGCCGGTGCGCTCGACGGGCCGCGCCGCCGTGCGGGTCTGCTGCGCGCCCGCCTCGAGCTCGGCGAGATCACCGAGGCGATGGCGCAGGAGCCGCTGCCGGTCCTGTCGGATCTCCACTGGGACTTGGCCGAGGTGGCGAGCGAGATCGCCGCCGGGGTTGTGCCCCCGCTCGGCTTCCCGACGGCCAGCTCCGAGTACCTGCGCCCCGGTGGGGCTCATCCGGGAGCGCAGATGCGGCCGGGAGACTGCTGAGCAATGTCGCGGCACCACAGACCGTCGTTCCGGCGAAGGCCGGAACCCAGTGTTCAGGATGGCGATCCGGTCTGCAGCCGCATAGCTCGGAACACTCGTCGGACGACCCGAGCGGGGCGGCCGTGAGGCTGGACATCCGCTACCGGATGCACTTCCGGTACTCCAGGCCGGTCCGGGAGTCGCAGAACGAGGTGCGGGTCCGCCCCCGCGATGACGAGACGCAGCGTGTCCTGTCGTCGCGGCTGACCACGGAGCCGGAAACGCCGGTGTTCAGCGCGTTCGACTACTGGGGCACCGCGGTTGACCACGTCGGCGTCCGGACCCCGCACGCGTCACTCGAATTGGTTGCCGAGACGTCCGTCGAGACTTCGGCCCGCCCGGTGCTGGTGCCCGACGCTCCGATCGAGGGCTTGTCGTCCCCCGGCTTCCGCGCCGCCCACTTCGAGTTCCTCGAGTCCTCCGAGCATGTCCGCTGGCAGATCGGCGACGGCGTCGCCGAGAGGGCCGCAGCGGCGGTGAGGGGCGCCGGTTCGGTACCGGAACTCCTGGCCGCAGTGGTGGCGGAGGTTCGGGGGGCGCTGCGCTACGAGTCCGACACGACCGACATCGGCGTGTCGCTGGGCGCGTTGCTCGCCGGCGGGGTCGGGGTCTGCCAGGACTTCGCGCACCTTGCGATCGGGATGCTGCGCAGTGTCGGCGTGCCCGCCCGCTACGTGTCGGGCTACCTCTTCGCCGCCGATGAGACCGCGGCGAGAGAGGAGACCGCGGACGTGGTGAGCGTGCAGACCCACGCCTGGATCGAGGCGGCGGTTCCCGGCGTGGGCTGGTGGGCGCTGGATCCGACCAACGGCGGCGACGTGGGGGAGCGGCACGTCGTCATCGGTTGCGGGCGCGACTACAGCGACGTGCCACCCGTGCGCGGGGCGTTCATGGGCGGTGCCTCAGCCGAGGTCGAAGCCGAGGTGGTCATCGGCAGGCGACCGTCCGACGAGCCCCAATCAACCCCCGGTCGCCACAGCCGCCCCCGCATCTTGACGAACGACCCCCCACCGCCACCCCCCGGCCACCAACACCAGCAACAGCAGCAATAGCCGGGCGACTTGCCCGGCAGGTGCGCCGGGAGGGCCTTGTGTCCGTGGTGGCGCTACGCGTAGGGGTCGCTGAACGGGCTCTGCTCCTGGAACGGGCGCGGCTGGCCGACGAACTGCACCAACTCGATGGAGACGCCGTCGGGGTCCCGCAGGTAGCAGGCCATGTTGCCCTTGTACTTGCCCCAGGCGCAGCGGACCGGCTCGGGCGAGCGGAACTCCGCCCGGCCCTGCAGCCGCTCGTAGTCCCGGTAGATGTCCTCCGTCTCCAGGCAGAGATGGGTGTTGCCGGCGTTGTAGGACTCCATGTCCACACGGCCGGGCCCCGGGTTGTGGTACTCCAGCATCTCCAGGACCGTGCCACCGGGCAGTTCCCAGAATGCGCAGGTCATGTCGCAGTTCTCGTAGCCCACGATGGTTCCCACGTAGTCGTCGATGTCTGCGGCCAGCCAGCTCGCCTGCCAGAACGGCTCTGCCTCGAGGAAATAACTCCACCACGGGACCGAGACCTCGAGGCTCTTGACTGTGATCCCGACGTGATCGACTGATTTGAACGCTGCCATGGCGTGTCCTCCCGTTGCTCGCGAGACCACGACCGTAGGTCATTCGCCATGCAGTCCGCTGAGGTGCAGCCGGTCGGCCTTGCCGCTGAAGGTGCGGGGGAACGCACCGAGGATGTGCACGCCCGCCGGGAAGAGCGACTCCTTAAGGCGCGCCCTGATGAACTGCTCGATCTCGGCCTCGTCCGCGCTGCCGGGCGTGGAGAGCTCCACGAAGCAGCGGACATCCCCGATGCCGTCGATGACCACCGAGGCGTGGCGGACCGCGGGATGGTCGTAGGCGACGTCCTCCACCTCGCGCAGGAACCCGCCCCGGCGCTGGGCTGCGTCGGCCTCCTGGACCCGGCCCATCACCTTGATGTGTCCGTGCACCGAGGCGACGCCGACGTCGCCAGTGTGCAGGACCCCGCCGGCGGTGGTCTTGGCGTAGGCCTCGGGCTTGTTGCGGTACTCGCCGAAGAATCCCTCGGCCACCACGACCTCGCCGATGCTGCCGGTGGGGAGTTCACGGTTGTCGGAGTCGGCCACGAAGGCGAGCCGGTCCGGCAACGGGCGGCCGGCGAAGCCCTCGGGGGCGGTCTCGTCGCCGGGTGTGCCCAGGACCATGAAGCCGCCGAGTTCGCTCTGGCCGTAGCTCTCGGCGAGGGGGATGCCGAGGTGCTCGCGGTAGTCGCGCTTGATGCGGGGCGCCAGCGGCGAGCCTCCCGACAGCGCCAGGCGCAGCCCGTGGCTGGGCCTGTTCTCCTTCGCCAGGCCGACCACGTCGGCGAGGGTCAGCGGGTAGGCCACGAGCACGGTGCCGCCGTGGGCGCCGATGTCGTCCCAGACCTCGCTGGGCGTGTGGCCGGCGGCGAGGACCACGTGGGCGCCGGTGTGCAGCGCCGGCATGGCGCTGGCCACGAGCTGGAAGCTGCTCGCGACCGGCGTGGTCGCCACCAGCACGTCGCTCATCCCGTAGCCGAGCCGCTCAGCGATGCAGGCGGTCCCCAGCGTGACCGGGCCGCTGGTGAGCACCACGCCCTTCGGGTCGCCCGTCGTGCCCGAGGTGTACGACAGGAACAGGGGAGAGGACTCGTCGTGATCGTTCGGTGCGGTCGCCGTGGCGCCGGCGTGGACCACGTCAGCCAGCCGCGCCGCCTCGATGCCCAGGATCTCGGCGAGGCGCGGGCGGTTCTCGTCATCGGAGACGACGACGGCCGGGTCCATGTCACCGACGAAATAGGGAAGCCGGTCGTCGGCGGTGCGGGCGTCGATGAGCGCCGGCAGGGCGCCGAGTCGCCAGGCGGCGAAGATGGCGAGCCACGCCTCGATGCTGTCGGGGCTGCACACGCCGACGGTGCTGCCCGGCTCGACGCCCAGCTCGGCGAGCGTGCCCGCCACCACGGGAACCCGCTCGCCGACCTCGGCGTAGCTGACCGTCGTTCCCTCGCGGCTCAGCGCCGGCCTGTCGGCGTGGCGTTCGCATGCCCGCTCCAGAACGGTGACGATGTCCATGTGTTGTCCTCCCTGCAGGTCGGTCTTCTACAGCTCGATGCGGGTCCTGCCGATGTTCGCCTTAGCGAGGTAGCCGTCGATGACGTCCATCGCCTGGCGGCGCAGCGCCTCGATGTCCAGCTTGACGAACTCCCGATCCTCGACGACGACGCTCCCGTCGACGATGACGTGCCGCACGTCGGAGCCCCCGGCGCGGTGCACCACGCTCCAGGCCGGATCGAGGATCGGATCGATACTCAAGCCCCGGGCGGAGACGCAGATCAGATCGGCGAGCGCGCCGACGGAAATCTCGCCGAGCTGGCCGCCGAGGCCCACCGCCTTGGCGCCGTTCGCCGTGGCCATGCGCAGGGCAACCGCCGGGGAGATGGCTCCCGGGTCCTCGTTGCGGATCGACTGCAGGAGCACCTCTTGGCGCATCTCGCAGAACATGTCGGCCATCTGATCGATCCCCAGCCCGACGTTCACCCCGGCGTCCAGCAGGTCCAGCACTCGGGTGAACCCTTTGGCCAGCTTCATGTGGTTGCTGGGGCAGTGCACGACGTGGCTGCCGGTGCGTGCCAGGAGTTCGATCTCGGCGTCGGAGAGCAGCACGCAGTGCACGAGTGTCACGTCGGGGCCGCAGAAGCCCAGCCGGTCGAGCAACTCGATCGGCCGGCATCCGTGCTCGGCCTGGACGCTCGCAACCTCGGCGGCGGTCTCGGCCACGTGCGTGTACAGCCGCAGGCCGTACGTGGAGGCGAATTCCCGCGCCGCGGCGTAGTCCTCGGGTGCGGCCTGGCGGAACGACACCGGCGCCAGCATGATCCGCTCGGCGGGCGTGCCGTCGGTGAGCAGCGAGCGGACCCGCCCGAATCCCTCGGCGAGCGGCTCGCTGATCGGGTCGTAGCCCTGCGTCATGAGGCCCCGGGCCAGGTACCAGCGGATGCCGGTGGCCTCGTAGCCGGCGATCGTGGCGGCGTCGAGCCCGTGCCGATGGAACGGGTACACGTGATCCACGACGGTCGTGACCCCTGACGTCAGGAGCCGGGCGGTGCTGTAGGCCGCCATCGTCTCGTACTCCACCGCCCCGGCGACCTCGTTCAGGCGCCAGTAGAACCGCAGCATCCCGTCCAGCTTCAGGCCCTCGCCGGCGTCCAGCCCGGGCGTCATGTCCCGCAGGTGGTCGTGCAGGTTCACGAGGCCGGGCAGGACGATCGTGCCCGAGGCGTCCACGCCGCGCCGCGCCCCCCGCGCGGGGCCTCCGATGGCGACGATTCGGCCGGCGTCGACATAGACGTCGCAGGTCGTGACGGTGCCCGCCTCATCGCAGGTGACGCAGAGACCTCCCGTCAGTACGAGATCGACGTCACCTTCTGGAGTCATCGGTTACCACCAGCCCTGCTCAGCCGCCGACCGCAACCCCGCAACGCCGGCGCCGTCGAGGCCCCAGTCGGCGAGCGTCTTGCCCTCGGCGGCGTAGTCGCGGCCCGACGCCACCGACGCCAACACGATGAGGCTGTCGGTCACGGGCACCTCGACGCCGAGTTCGCGGCCCAGCGACGAGGCCAGCACCAGCGAGTACGGCACGTCCTCGGAGACGAACCGGTGGTCCAGCGCGTCGGGCCCGCAGCGGAACTGCAACGTGGGGAGCAGGCTCGACTGCAGCGTCTCGTGCAGGTCGGCGCCCCGCCGCGGGGCCAGGCCCTGGCCAACCAGATAGTCCTCGTACGGCGTCGTGTTGGCGATGCCGAAGGCGGCGCGCATCGCCAGGAACTCACCGTCGAGCGCCTCGATGACGTTGACCACGCCGGGGGTCCCGCCGGCGCCCCAAAGCGTGAAGCTGCCCTCGGGCTGCTGGATCGCCCCCAGATTCAAGAGCATCGCCGGGACGTGGTCGATGGCGTTGAAGTTCAGCAGCAGCGTCTCCCAGACATTCTCCGCCGGGGTGACCCACGGCCAGATGGCGGTCGCCACGTCGGTGACGTGATCGATGCGGCCACCCGGCATCGCGGCGACGAGCGTCCCGCCGCTCTTCTGTATGGCTCCCACCTTCCCGGGGCCGGCGACCAGCGCGCCGTAGTAGGGGAGGGTGTTGGTGTCCGCGAGCGTGATGTCGGGCCGCCGGCCGATTGCCCGGAGGGCGGCGACGGCGGCGAATCCGCCGCCGGGCTCGCCGACCCAGAGCACGGTCTGGCCGTCCCGCCAGCGGGTCGCCAGCATCTCGGCCAGGGGCTCGTGGCCGAACGCCGGCACGCAGATGATCACCAACTCGGCGGCTTCGACGGCTGCTGCGGGGTCGGTTGAGGTTGCGGCGACCGGCGCCAGCTTCGACGGCGATGTCGTATCGGTCAGCGAGGTGCGGAACGTCAACTCGATCCCGCCGCCGGCCTCGACGGCCTCGAGGGAGGCGCCGAACCGGGGCTGATCCGCCAGCACGACCGGGCGGCCGGCGAGGCCGAGCTCGGCGGCGATGGTCAGGCCGCCGCCGCCGGTGCCGATGACGGTGATGTCGCTGGGGATGCTCACGCCGGTTCTCCTTTGACGATGGGTGCGATGGTGCTGATGAGATTCTTCGTGGCGGCCGTGTCGCCCTCGCCGAGTTTCAGGATCGCCAGGTCCACGCCGAGCCGGCGGAGTTCACCCAGCCGCTCGGCGACCGTCTCGAGGGTCCCGCCGATGGCGAAGGCGCGCACCATGTCGTCGGTCACGTAGCCCGCCTCGGCCACGGCGGGATCGTTGAGCGCCGAGCGCAGCGTCGCCACGGCGCCGGGGTCGAAGCCGTAGACGGGGATCAACTCGTCGGCGTAGGTCCCCCCGGCCATGAGCGTGCAGCGCGGGCGGAGCCGGTCGATGGCCGCTGACTCGTCGCTGTCGACCTCCACGTCGAGCATGACGGCGATCCGGCACTCGCCGGGGTGGCGGCCCGATCGGGCCGCACCGTGGGCGACACGGCCGCGGACGTAGTCGATGAAGTCGCGGTGGATGCCGTGCACGATGATCCCGTCGGCGATCTCCCCGGCCAGTTCGAGCATCCGGGGACCGCGCGCCGACAGGAAGATCGGCGGCGGGTCGATCCGCCAACCCAGTTCGGAGCCGTCGGCGGAGAAGTAGTCGCCCCGGAAGCCGGCGGGCCCGGATGTGAGTTGCCGGATGATCGCAACCGCTTCGCGGAGCATGGTGAGCGGGCTCTTGGGTCGCATGCCGAACTGGGAGGGGAACTCGTGTCCTCCGGGGCCGATCCCGATGACCGCACGGCCACCGGAGCACTCGGCGATGGTCGCCGCCGAGCTGGCGATCAGCGCCGGATGGCGGAGCTGCACCGCCGCGATGCCCGTGGCCAGCCGCACCGAGGTGGTCCGGGTGGCGATGAGCGCCTGCGCCGCGTACACGTCACGCAGGAAGTAATGATCGGGCAGCCACACGTCGGCGAAGCCCGCATCCTCGGCGGCCACGGCGATCTCGGCGATCTCATCCAGCGGCTGGTCCAGCCAGATGGCCAGTCCGTACTCCATCGGCGGGAATACTTGCAGACCGTGCGGGCTCAGAGGCGTGCCATGATGGCGCGAGCGGCCAGCCGCCCGTTCGCCAAAGGGTTGTAGACGGGGTGGGGGAGCAGAGTTGCGGCGATCTCCATCTCGTCGTCGCGCCGCACGGCGTGGGCCCGGAGTTCGGATTGGTCTCCGATGGCTTCTATGCCGGCGGCGCGGGGTACCAGTAGTCGGGCGCCACGGGCTTCTGACCCGTCGGGCGGTGGACGATCTCGAAGGTGGTCTTGAGGGGTCCCTCGGTCTCGACGTAGGCGTAGCGGATCCCGTCCAGGCGTCCCTCCATCACCGGCGGGCAGCCGCGCTCGGTGAACAGCGCCAGCGCTTCGTCGTAGTCGAGTCCCTCGTGTTCGACGATCAGGTGGTGGAGTCCCTCCCCGTGCTCGTCGAGGAATTCCTGGTAGATGGACGGACCGTCCACGGGCTCGATGATCTCCCACATCGTGTTCCCCGTGCGGGCGACGGCCAGCTTCATGCTGTAGGGGACGGGCTCGCCGCGGATGCGCATGTCCGTGAGCCGGGGCGGCGCGCAGTTGATCACCCGCCAGGGCCCGATTCCGAGGCGGTGCGTGTACTCCTCCAGTGTCGCGTCCAGGTCGCGGACCACCAGAGCCACCTGCTGGACATCGGACACGAAACCATTGGGCATCATGCGCGACCCTCCGCCGACCTCGTCCTGCGTGCGCGACGCCGACACTACGCGCTGTGGGCGGGGTTGCAGGCGCTCCCGCTCGGGCAGGAGCGGCTGTTCGACCGCGCGGCGCGCCGATGTCGCAACGCCGCCGAGGGGTGGTGATACCGGCTTGCAGATACGCCGCAGTCTCCAACCGGCCGGGCACAACGGCGCCGCGGCGACCAGGGAGGCACGAATGCCGGACTACCGGGGGCGGGCTCGCCGCCATCTGTCACCCCACTTCACTCGGGGCGCGGCCTGGAGGGCGGACGACCTCGTGGTGATCGAACGCGGCGAGGGCTGCTACGTCTGGGACACCGACGGCAACGAGTATCTCGACGGCCTGGCGGGCCTGTTCTGCACCAACCTGGGTCACGGTCGCAGCGACCTGGCCGCGGCCACGGCGAAGCAGCTGGACAAGCTGGGGTTCTACCCCAACTGGGGATTCGCCCACCCGTCATCCGTCGAAGCAGCGTCGCTGGTCACGGCCGTGGCGCCGGGCGGTCTGGACCCCGGGTTCTTCGTGAGCTCCGGCTCCGAGGCGGTGGAGTCGGCCGTGAAGTTCGCCCGCTGCTATCACCTGGCCAACGGCGACGAGGGGTGCTACAAAGTGATCGCCCGGCACTGGCTACTTCTACGCCCTGGAACTGATGCGCGACCGCGACTCGGGCGCCGAACTCAGCGACGCCGAGGTCGCCGGTCTGCTGCCCGGGGGCTCCGGCAGATCATCATCGACTTGTCCGGATGCGGGTCAGCTGCGGGGGGCGACTCCTTTCGCCCAGCGCGGCGACCTGGCGCGGCGCCGGCCGCTTGCGACAAGGCCGACGATCGTGGCGACGAAGGGCAGCGCCTCGGTGACCTGGACCGGTAGGCCGGTAGTCTGCAGGCGGAGTCCGGCGGCGACGATCAACGTGAACATCAGAGCCGTGGCGAAGACGCGCAACGCCGAAGGTCCGGCGAGCATGACGACCACGACCGCGATCCAGCCTCTCCCCGCCGACATGTTCGTGGAGAACAGCGTGATGTGCCCGTCAGGGCGCCGTCCGCGTAGCGGTACTGCACGCCGAGGATCTCCACGGCGCCCGTGATGCCGGCGACGGCCGCGGCCACGCCGACGACCTGGTAGGTCGCTCGTCTCGTGTCGATTCCGGATGCCTTGGCAGCCTCCCGGTTGCTGCCCATGATCCGTACCGAATAGCCCACGCGGGTCGTCTTCACGATCAGCACCGTCAGCGCCGTCAGTGCGGTCACGATGAACACGCCATGGCCGAGCGAAGAACCTGCCACGAGTCGGGGCAGTTCGGCCGACTCGCGGATCCGGACCGTCTGGCCACCGTAGGCGCCGGGCTCCTGGAAGGTGGAGTTGACGAGCTGCGAGACCCCGAGCACGACGATGAAGTTCGTCAGCAGGGTGCTGATGATGATCGGCGTGCCGTAGCGGCTTTCGAGCAGGGCGGACAAAGTGCCCAGCAGAGCAGCGAGTCCGGCCGCGGCGGCGATAGCGGCGGCGACGGCGACCCAGCGCGGGGCGGCCAGGGCGGCGCCGACGACGGCGGCCACGAAGCCGCCGAGAACCAGCTGCCCTTCCTGGCCGATGTTGAACACGCCGCCCTGGAGCGAGAGCCAGGCCGCCGTCGCTGCGCCCAGGATCGGCAGTGTCCGCGCGATGGTTATGGCGGCGCGGGTCGGGCCGCCGAACGCCTCCTGAACAAGCGTGGCGTAGATCTCGATGGGGTTCTCACCGACGGCCAGCACCGCACCGACGGCCACCGCCAGGGTGGTGGCCACAGCAGCGGCGGTGGCACGCCTCAGGTCGCTGCCCCGTTCATGGCGCCGCGGGCTCTGGGCCGTCGAGACCTGCCATCGCCAGGCCCACTCGGTAGCGGTCGGCGCCGGCTGGGAGTTCGGCCGCGATCCGCCCCCGGTACAGCACCAGGATCCGCTGGGAGAGCTGCAGGATCTCGTCAAGGTCGGCGGACACCAGCAAGAGGGCCGAGCCTGCCTCGCGTCGCATCTCGAAGAAGGCGTGGATTTGCTCGATCGCGCCGACGTCCACCCCTCTGGTCGGCTGCTCGACGACGACCAGGTCGCCCGACTTCTCCAACTCCCGGCCGACCAGCAGCCGCTGGGCGTTGCCGCCGGAGAGATCGCCTGCCCGCGGCCCGCCGCCCCGCACGTCGTACCGGCTGACAATCGTTGCTGCCCAAGCCTTGATGGCGCTCCGGTCGAGCCACGGCCCGCGATGCAGCTCCTGCTGGCTGATGTGCCCGAGTGCGGTGTTGTTGCTGATCGACTGATCGTGGGCCAGGCCCCGGATGAAGCGATCCTCGGGGACGTAGGCGAGGCCCAGCGCCCGACGCTGCGGGGTCGGCAGAGCAGTGACGTCTCGCCCGCCGATCTCGATGCGGCCCCCCAGCACCGGCCGCAGACCGAGCAACGCTTCGGCCACATGGGACTGGCCGTTGCCGGTCACGCCGGCGATCCCGACGATCTCGCCCTGCGAGACCGAGAACGTCACGCCGTTGAGCGCGTCGCCGCCGCGCCCGGCAGTTCGCAGATCCTCGACCCGCAGCACCGGCGCGGCGGTCGTCGGCGGCTCGGCGGGACGGCGGCGTCGGGGGCTCCGACCGACCATCATCTCGGCGAGCGCTTCAACGTCGGTCCCCGCAGTCCGAGATGTTCCCACCACACGACCCGACCGCAGCACGGTGACGGTTCCGGTGACGGCCATGACCTCCCGAAGCCGATGGGTGATCAGGACGATGCCGCGACCCTGCCGGCTCAAGTCGTCGAGCACAGCGAAGAGTTCGTCCGCCTCCTGCGGGGTCAACACGGCGGTCGGCTCGTCCAGGATCAGCATCTCAGCGCCGCGGTACAAGATCTTCAGCAACTCCACTTGCTGTCGGTCGGCGACGCTCAGTTCACCCACCGTCGCCCGCGTCGAGAGCCGCAGCGCCGTCGCATCCATGATGGCGCCGATCCGCTCGTCGGCGGCGCGCCCGTCGAGTCGGCCGAAGGAGGTCGTCTCGGCGCCGAAGATGATGTTCTCGGTGACGGTCAGATCCTCGAACAACATGAAGTTCTGGTGGACCATGCCAATCCCCCGCCCGATGGCGGCGGAGGGCGATCCGGGCCGGAGCGCTTCGCCGTCGACCAGCACCGCACCGTCGTCGGCGTGCTCGAGGCCGGCGACGATGCGCATCAGCGTGGACTTGCCGGCGCCGTTCTCGCCGACGAGCCCGGTTATCGCGCCCCGCGCGGCAGAGAACGACACCCCGTCGAGAGCCTGCGTCGCGCCGAATCGCTTCGAGACGTCACGGGCCACGATCCCGCCGCCGGCAGGTGCAGCCATCAGGGAGCGCTCAGCATCTCACGGATCCAGCGGCTCTGGCGCTCGGACGCCAGGCGAGTCATCTCGGTGGGGAACTCGTCGAAGGCGTGCACGCTCGCCGGGTACACCTCGATCAGTGCCGGGTTGCCGGCCGCTCGCCAGCGCACGCCCATCATCAGGGTGTCGTCCAGGACCGGATCGAACTCGCCGACCACGAACCGGGCCGGCACGAGGCCGGACAGGTCGGCGAACAGCGGCGACACGGCAGGATCCTGCCGGTTGATCCCGGGGTCCGCAAGAAACGTGTCGACCATGAACCGAAGGGTGGGCGTGGGTAGCACCAGCCCCTCGGGCCCGGCGAGACGGGCGCTGGGAGACAGTGACAGATCGAAGATCCCATAGACGAGATTGGCGCCGGCGATGCGGTCGGCGCAGCGGTGGGCGTCACGCAGCCGCAGGAGGGTCAGGGCCGCCAAGTGGGCCCCGGCGGACTCACCGCCGATGACGATCCCTGCGGCATCGCAGAGCGAGGAGCCGTGCTCCAGCAGCCACAGGGCGGCTGTCTCGCAGTCGTCCACCGCCGCCGGATGCGGGTGCTCGGGGGCCAGGCGGTAACGGACGCAGGCCACGGTCGTCTCGGCGCTGAGAGCCAGGTCCATCATGCGTCGATCCTGTAGATCCGGACCACCCGAGAGCCAACCGCCGCTGTGGATCATGAGATAGACCCCGCGGCTGCGCGGCGGAGTGAACACCCGGAGTTCGACGTGATCATCCACGGCGATCGTCTCGGCGCCGTCGAGAACGACGTTGGGGCCGAAGCCGCCGCCACCCTCGTAGTAGCGGCGCCGGGCCTCCGCCACGCCGAGCTCCTCGAGGGGCTCGCCTTCGCGCTGCGCAGCCGCGATCTCAGCCGCCGTTCGCTGCATCTGTGCGGTGTGACGGTTCAGGCTGGGGCTGTCGATCCAGACGATCTGGGTCATCGGCCGGGAGCGCGGTCGGGGAACGTCGTCACACTCGGGATCGGGTTGGCGCCCGGCCGCGAATAGGTCCGAGCGTGCGCGACGCGCCGGTCGGTCGATGTGATGAACACGCCGTTGCTGACGAGGACAGGAGAGCCGACCTCGATCGCTAGGTGTGACAACCGGGGAGGTTGTCCCTGGGTTGAGGGGATCGAGGGGTCCCCGTTGGGGTGAGCCCTCCGGGCGATGCTGTGGGTCTGTAACAGTCCACGGCTCCCAAGGAGGGCTCATGGCACAGATTAGACAGCACCGCAACGCCAAGCTGACGCTGGCGGCGCGGCAGCCGACGGCGGCGACACCCCGGCTTCGGAACCGCTGCGGGTCGCCCTGGTGACCGGCGGACTCATCGGCGAGAGCAACTACTACGCGGGCGGCGTCGACGGGATCCAGCAGGCAGCGGAGCTGTTCGGCGTAGAGACGCAGGTGATCGAGTCCCTCCCCGACCCGGCCTCGATCAGTGAGACCCTGCGAGGCGTCGTGCTCGATGAATGGGACATGGTCATTGTCATGAGCTTCGTGTTCAATGACGTGCTGGCCGAAGTCGCCCCCCAGCATCCGGACACTCAGTTCATCTGCATCGACTGCTTCGTCGACGCCGCCAACGTGCAGGGCGTCGACTTCCGGACCCAGGAGGCGTCCTACCTCACCGGGATCATTGCCGGCAGGCTCACCGAGACCGACGTGATCGGTTCGGTCTTGGCCTTCGACATCCCGTTCCTGCACCGCTGGGTCGACCCGTTCCACGAAGCCGTGCTGTCCGTGAACCCCGACGCCACCATTCTCGAGCCGCTTGAGGTCGGCGACTGGGCCGATCCCGTGACGGCCAAGGAACTCGCCATCACCGTGGCCGGCCAGAATGCTGACATCGTCAACGGCCTCGCCGCTTCGGGCAACGGTGGCGTGTTCGAAGCCGCGGCCGAGTTGGGCTTCTACTCCTTCGGCGTCGACATCAACGAGTGCGGCGTGGCGCCGGGCCATGTCATCGAGAATGTCATCAAGAGGATCAACGTCGTCGTCGTCGGGGCAGTCGAGACTCTTGTCGAGGGAGGCGAGTTCGAACCGTTCGTGACATACGGGCTCGCCGAGAACGGCGTCGGGCTCTCACAGTTCATCGAGGACGGCGACACGGGCTGCGTCTTCGCCGATCACCCCGAGCTGTTCGACGAGGTGATGGCGGCTCAGGAGGCCATCATCGCCGGTGAGATCGTCATCCCCGACCCGGCCGCCGGCTGACCCGACGATCTGGTTCGCCGCGGTCTCGCCCCGAGGCCAAAGCGCCGAGCCCGCGGGTTGGGCGCCTCGGCTCGCTCCGAGCACCTTGGGCGGCCGATAGGGTTCGGGCCGTCCGCGCGGACGGCCGGGGCCGCCTGCTGCGGTACGGCGATCAGGCGAGCGGGGGCGACAGGGGCCGTGTTGAGATTCGCTGAGGAGATCCTCCTGCTGCTGCTGCGTGACGACGGCGGGAGGTTCGTTCCGGTGCCGGGCATCGCGCTGGACAACGCGCTGGCGGGCAGCGTGCTGATGGACCTCGCGCTGGAGAACCGTATCGACACCGACGCGGAGCAGCTGATCCTGAACGATGCGACGCCTGTGGGTGACAGCCTGCTGGACCCGACGCTGGCCGCGATCGCCGACGGCGAGCGGCGCGACGCCCTGTACTGGGTGGGACGGACGGCCCAGCGGGCTGCGGAGATCCGGCAGGAGGCACTGTCGCGCCTAGTCGAGCGCGGAATACTGGAGCGCGACGAGGGACGCTTCCTGTGGGTGTTCCGCTCACGTCGCTACCCGGTCGTCGACGGCCGGGCAGAGCGCGAGGTGAAGTTGCGCATCCTGGGGGTGCTGCTCAGCGACGACATCCCCGACCCGCGCGACATCGTGATCATCGGCTTGGCTGACGCCTGCGGCATCCTGCCGGAATTGCTGCCCGAGGGAGAGTACGACAAGGCCCGAGCGCGCATAGACCAAGTCCGCAAGCTCGACCTGATCGGCCAAGCCACCTCCCGCGCGGTCCACGACATCGAAATGTGGCTCGCATCGGGCAGCGCGTAGGGCGAGTCATATAGCATGGGGCCGGCTCTGACGGTCGCAGCAGAACCGAGGGGAGGACCGAGATGTCCGCCACCGAGGCCGAAATGGTAGTCAGGAACCGAGCGGAGCTACGGACGGTGTATCCCGAGCCGAGGCCGCGGGCGGCTCAGAAGGTGCTCGACCACTTGGACGTCCATTGCCGGAACTTCATCGAGATGTCCCCGTTCTGCGTGCTCAGCACAACCGGCTCGAACGGCCGGGCCGACGCCTCGCCGCGGGGCGACCCGCCCGGGTTCGTCAAGGTCCTCGACGCCCACACGCTGCTGATCCCCGACCGTCCCGGCAACAACCAGATCGACTCGCTGCAGAACATCATCGATCACCCCGTCGTCGGGCTGCTGTTCTTCGTGCCGGGCATGAACGAGACGCTGCGAGTGTGCGGCTCCGCCGAGATCGTCTCGGACGAGGAGCTGCTGGCGCCGCTGGCGGTCGGCGGCCGGGCGCCGCTGTCGGGGGTGAAGATCACGATCAAGGACGCCTTCCTGCACTGTGGCAGGGCGCTGATCCGGTCCCGGCTCTGGGATCCCGAGGTCCAGATCGACCGTTCCAGCTATCCCACCTACGGGCAAGTGCTGGCTGATCAGATCGCGGGCGCCGACGCCGGAGCCATCGATGCCGACGAAGATGAGGCGAACCGCAACCAGCTCTACTGAGCGGGGTCTCGTCCCGGACGCCGCCCCGTGAGCGCCACCCCGACGCCGGAGGAGACCGCCGCACAAGTCGTGCGAGCCGGTGTCGGCAAGGTCCGGGCCATCATGGCGTCGACCGTCGTGCTGGCGGTGATGGCCGGCGCGTTCATATCGCTGGGCGCAATGCTGACGAGCACGATCGCGGCGCAGTCGACGCTGGGCGCAGGACCCACCCGGCTCATCATGGGGCTGGGACTGACGATGGGCCTCTTCTTCGTGGTCGTCACCGGCGCAGAGCTGTTCACCGGCAACAACCTCATGGTGATGAGCGTTCTCAGCCGCACGATCCTGGCGCGGGAGCTGGCCCGCAACTGGGTGCTGGTCTACGTGGGCAACCTGGTCGGCGCCCTCGTCATCGTGCTGCTGGTCTTCTACAGCCGCTGGTGGGAGCAGGGGGACCTGTCGTTCTCCGTCTTCTCGGCGACGTCGGCCAACGCCAAGGTGAACCTCCCGTTCGAGATCGCCTTCCTGCGCGGCATCGTGGCGAACATGCTGGTGTGCCTGGGCGTGTGGATGGCCACCGCGGGCCGTTCGGTCACCGACAAGCTGCTGGCGGTGTCTCTGCCGGTCACGGCCTTCGTCGCCGGTGGATTCGAACACTCCGTCGCCAACATGTTCTTCCTTCCCTTCGGGGCGCTCGTCGCGGCCGATCCCGGCGCGCTGGCGGCTGCGGGACTGACCGCCGCCGACGTGAGCCGGCTCGACGCAGCCGGGATCGCTCAGAATCTCGTGGCGGTCACCCTGGGCAACATCATCGGCGGCGTCATTGTGGGACTGGCCGACTGGACGGTCCACCTGCGCCGCCGCGCTGTGGCTGCCGCCGCGGCAGCGAGGGGCCAAGGATCGACCGGTGCCTCCGCATCGAGCCCCGAGTTGCCTGGTTGAGACAGCGACGGGTGTCCCACCCGGGGACAGCCGATTGAGCCCGGGCCGGCTGACCGGGCACCGGGGTCGGCTGCGGCTGCCGACCGGTGGGGCGGAGAACCTGTCTGGTCTCGGTCTGGCGTGATGATGCAGTATGCATACCAGTGCGCTATGCTGAACGCATGATGCAGATCGCTGTCAGACTCGACGACGAACTCGTTGCCCAGGTTGATCAGCTCGTGCTGAGCGGTGTCGTGGCGTCGCGCTCGCAGGCGGTGCGCGACGGCTTGCGGTCGCTCGTGGATCAGCGGCGGCGGCGCGCGGTGGGCGAGGCGATCGTGGAGGGATACCGCCGGCTCCCCCAGACCGACGAGGAGATCGCCTGGAGCGACGAGGCGACCGCCGCCATGATCGCCGAGGAGCCCTGGTGACACCCGCCCAGGGCGACGTCTGGTGGGCCACGCGCGCCGGGGAGGCGCGCGCGTGCTCTTCGCACAGCTGGTGACACCCGCCCAAGGCGACGTCTGGTGGGCCGAGGCCGAGGACCGGCGGCGACCGGTTCTGGTGGTCACCCGCGACGAAGCCATCCCGGTCCTGACCAGGATCCTGATCGCCCCCGTGACCCGAACCGTGCGAGACATCCCCACCGAGCTGCCCCTCGACCCCGAGGACGGTCTGCCCCAGCCCTGCGCGGCGTCCTTCGACAATCTCCAGCCGATTCGCAAGTCGTTCCTGACGGACCGTCTGGGCTCGATCCGCAACCGTCGCCACGAGATCTGCGCCGCCCTCGAGGCCCTCGCCGACTGCTGACACCCGAACCGGCGACTCAGCCACAGCCGCCGCGCAGCCTGACGGCGGCTGTTGACGCTAGACGTCAAGCGTCCAGACTGTTCCTGGCATGTGGGTGTGTCCCCGACCGAGTTCGCGTGCCAGATCGACGTGCCGCCCAACCGCGTCGGGCAGATCATCGCCGGCAAGCGATCCGTGACCGCCGACACCGCTTTGCGATTCGGACACTGGTTCGGCGTCGAGGCCCAGTTCTGGCTGAACCTCCAGACTCAGTTCGACCTCATCATCGCCGAGCAAGCCAGCGGCGCGGCCATCCAGAACCTGCCCTCGGCAATAGCACGCGCCTGACCCAACGCCCGCCTCCCACCGCTTTGACCTCCGCGTTTGCTCGTCTCGTACCCCCCCTCGATCAGCAATCAATGGCCCGGGGAGGGATACATCTCGTTCAAGAAGTGACAATCCGCCAACTGGGTGGAAGGCGCAGTGACGGTGTCGCGGGGTATTTTCCGATGGGCCGGGCATCCCCCCGGTCTCGGCGGCGGATGTCAGCGCTTCGTAGAGGGCGTGGGTGCTGAACACGGGGACGCCTGCTGCATCGGCCAACCGCCCTAGGGCGAGGTCGTCGCACCACAGCGCGCAGCCCCTGTCTAGTGCCAAGCGGATTGATGTGTCCCAAGGGCGCAGCCTGTCCTCTTGGGGGTATCCGCCAGGTTGGATCCGGCTGGTCGGTGTCCTCTGCCAACCTTCTAGCGTGCCCAGCAGTTGTTGAGCCGATTCGATCTGCTGGCGCCTGTCTTCATCTCGTATCTCGGACATGTTGAAGCCGCCGAGAACGGGGTCGTATCCGGCCGAAGCGCTGCCTGCTGTTCGGATGCTGGCGACTGCAGCTCTTGCGTCGTCCAGCAGCTCGGTGGCCACCAGCACCCCGGCGAAGGCTGTTCCCATGGCGGTAACGTCAATCCCGGCGAGGTGTCCCAGTACCGCGACGCTCGTGTCGACAGCCACGGCGCCTCCGATTGCGGCCTGCGCCGCAGCCTGCTGCCGGCTTCGTTCGGCGGCATTTGGGGAAACGGCGGTGAGATAATCCGCGGCTACGCAGAGCAGAAACTCGGCGTAGGGCAAGGGCCTAACCCAATGGAGTGTTCCGTAAGGCAGTTGCCCAAACCGCACCTGGCCGATCCAAGACGCCCGCTGGCGGGCTGGCTCCTCGGACGAAGTCCGCAGCATCTCGAGCACCTCGTCGATACTCGAGAAATGGATCTGCCGGAGCACCCCGCTGTCGGGGTATCGTTCCACAAACCCTTCGAACAGCAGGTTTAGCTCCGTCGCCTGCACTTCGCTGAGTTGGCCCTCTTGGCTGCTGCTCGCCATGAGCGCTCCGAGGGCACTGCCGACGACCGCTTCGGAATCGTCGAACTCTCCGGCGATCCACAACAGCCTGTCGGCACCCCCGGACGGAGCGTCGGAGGCGTAATAAAGGCCGACAGCCAGCAGCGCCATCTGCTCGTCGGCAGGGCGAAGATCATGCTCGACCAAGTACCCCCACGCCTCCAGGTACCGGGCCTGCTGGTGCATCGCGGACACGACCGCCCACCGCGCCTTGGAATGGTCGGAGAACTCGTCGGCGAGCGCTTGGCCGTACTGCTCCATTTTCGGCCAGTCCCTGAGCTGCTGGGCCACATCGACAAGAGCCTCCCGCAGACGCAACTCCTCAGCCGCAGACGGGTTGGCTGCAAGCGCGACGAGTGCTGTCTCCTCGGCCCGCTGCAACTCCCCGACTTCGATGAGCAGCACTACCGCAGACACATACAGCTTCGGCTCAGACAGGGCTTCTGCCGACTCAAGCAGCGTCTCGTACGCTTCCTCGGTCCGTCCTTGGCCGTGGAGGGCGGCAGCGAGCAGGCCGACGTGGGCTGCAGACCGGCAGCGGTAGGGCCCCAAGAGTGCTATCGCGGCATCCAAGTCGCCCCGGTGGTACGCCGCCGAAGCTCTGATTCCGTCGACTTGCTCCTCGTTTCCGGCCGAGACGGCCGACAGAGCATTTTCGTCGGTCTCTCCCAGCATCGCCAGCCCCTCTAGGGCCATCAAAATGGCTCTCTCTCCTGTGGCCTGCTCGAGGGCTTGGCGCATCAACTCGACTGCGCCCGGCTCGCCGCGGCTGCGCGTTTGCAGCGCTCTGATCAGTGTGCTCTCGGAACTGTCAATTCGATCCAAGGCCGACTCGTCGATCTCGTCTCCTCGCCCGAGCAGCAGCAGCGCATGGGCCAAACACCGCGCTGCTTCGCCGTCCTCAGCTTCTCGGGGTGTCGCCTCGCCCTCCGGCTGCGGTGTCGCGATGTTGACGATTCTTTGCGGCTGGTTGAGCATGTGGTAGGCGTTCGCGGCCACTGCGACCGCCTCGGCTGACGGACCGTCCCACTTCCGGTATTCGTCGCGGGCCCGGATCGCGTTCCGCGCCGCCGATGCGGGAAGGTCACGTCGGAACGCCTCCCCCTGGGCCCAGGCCAGCCCCAACTGAAGCCGGGCGAGCGACAGGTGCAGTTGCGCCCTGTCTGGGAACCGCCGCACAGCATCTCGCATCGCGCTGATTGCCAGTTCTAAGCTGTTGCTGCTCGAGTGCGCCATCGCGAGCATCTGTGTTCCCATGACGGCCAACCCGGGGTCTTGCGAGTCGACTGCGCCAGAACCTCGGAGTTCGGCGATAGCGGACTCCGAGTCGCCGCCGATCAGCGCCCGGGCCGCGCCTGCCAGCAGATATTCCTGCGCTGCTTCGAGCATCTCGGCTGCCCTGTCCGCTTCGCCGTCACCGTGGGCCAATAGGGCCTCTGTTACCCGGTAATAGCCTTCTCTCGGCGACCCCCTCTCGATGGCTCGGCGCCGCATCTCCCATGCTCCGGGCAGGTGGTGGGCGGCCACGAAGTCAGCGATCGCCTCCCACGCAAGACAATCGGCATCCCACAGCCATTCGGGAGGGGCTTCGGCCATGTGGGCAAGCACCCCCGGTGTCCGCGCGGCCGTGCTATTGAGCTCAGCAGCCACGCGGCCCGCGGTCTCAGGGGACACGTCCCGCAGAGCCGAGAGCCGGGTCCGGCACGTCGGCGGAAGCGCCGAAAGCACTGCTTCCCACTTGTCGACACTCGGCGAGACCACATGCGGAATCTCGGGGACCAGGCCCATCTCCGCGGCCTGGCGTCCCACATCGTCAGCGGTCTGATGACCGGCTCCGTCGCTGACCCACCCCTTGACGATGCCGACTCCGGTCATCACAGCCCCGTCGTCGGCGCGAAAGCCCGCCAGTCTCATCAGCGGCTTCGCTTGGCGGCGGAGGTCCAACTCAGAACCGGTGTGCTTCCACCGCACGAACCGCAAGAAGTCGGCCAACTCCGCGGTGCTGATGCCCAAGTGTCCCGCCCAGGCATCCCGCTCCAAGCCGACCTTGCTCCCAGGGCCCTGCTCCAGCATCTGGTCGACCGCGATCCTGTCGTTTCTCAGGTCGCGCAGATCCAGGAGCGGGTTGTCGTGGTCGAAGCCCTTGTGAGTCAAGAACTCCAATGAGAACTGCCTGTCGGTCGAAGAACGGGAGCAATATGTGTCATAGAAGTGTTGAAGGGGGCTCTTGCCATTGGGCCGCGCCGCGGTGAGCAGCATCTGCCGGTCGACGATCTGGGCCGCATAGTTGGAGCTCTTGGCCTGAATGTAGATGTCGCCGCCGACCCTGCGGCGCACGACAACGTCGTCGAACGCCCCGCCCTCTGCGTCCTCGACGGCGACGCTGGCAATCGCGGAGTTCGACAGCATCTCGCATGCCCACAGCCACCCGACCACATGCTGGTAATCGTCTCCGCGGATCGGCGCCGCACGCGCTGGAAGCGTCACGACCGCCCTCCGGTCCGCGGTAGCGGCCGAAGTTGGAAGGGCGTCGGATGGTAGCTAGTCGAGACCGGGGAATCCCTGGTGCCTCGCGCAAGGCCTCGGAGTGAGTGATCGAGAGTCTGGCGGATCAATTGCTCGCCGTAGTTCTCGGCGACTCGCGTTGCGCGGTCGAGTTGCTGCTCGCTGATGAACTCTCCGTGGTCGTCGTGATGGCCGCGGCACACACACCAGAGCAGCAGGTCGTCGGGTAGGTCCTCCCAGTCTTCGACGTGAACGCGGAAGAGCTGCCGACACTCGGGGCTTTGACGGCCAATGTACCCCTCCTCGTCCGGGCTGATCCTGACTGCCAGGTTCATCGTGTTGTACATGTCACGATCTCCGAGGTTCACGTCACTGCCGAGCTGGCAACTCGGGTCGCTCCTATGTCGAACGTGTGTATCACATCACAACGATAGCACCGCGATGTGACAGTAGTGTGTGACGCCACCGCTCAGTCGATCCAGTCACCGGCGTTTGATGATCTGCCTCACCAGCGACCACGTGCAGGCTCCCAAGGGCGGCGACACACCTCAGCCGGCGCGAATCCCAGTGAGGGTCGTTGATTTCCAAGATTGTCGTGCGCTCACTTCGGTGCCGTAGATCTCGGCGTCGGAGGCGCGCTACGGGTCTCCGATCTCAAGACCGCGAGCAGCCGCCACACCGTCGCGCTTGATGAGGCCACCGTCGCCGAGTTGCGGCACCACCGGCGCCAGCAACTCGAACAGCAGATGGCCACCGGCGTGCGGAGCGGGGAGGATTACGTGTTCGCGCAGCCTGACGGCTCTCCGCCCAACCCGCACCGCATCACCGACACGTTCATCCGCGCAGTGAAGCAGCTCGACGTTCCCCGTATCCGGTTCCACGACCTGCGCCACACCCACACCACCATCCTGCTGCAGCACAACGTGCACCCCAAGGTGGTCAGCGAGCGTCTCGGGCACTCCAACGTGGCGCTGACGATGAACATCTACCAGCACGTCATGCCGGCCATGCAAGCCGCCGCCGCGGATGCGTTCGGCGCGGCCGTCTTCGGTTAGCGCATCCTGCACACCCTGCACTTGCGGGCGACTCGGCTCGCCGCGACTGCTCCAGGCCGTGGATTCCGCGAGACGCCCGAGCACACCTGCAGGGGACCCGGCCCCCCCCAGGAGAGGCTCTACTCAATGACAGCGCGTTGGGTCCGAATCGAGCGCAACAGCCAAACACATTGGTCGCCTCGAACGCGCGGAGACGTGCCAACTCGGCCTGGGGGATATCCCTGCGTATCGGGCCGTCCGTTAGAAGATCCGTTGGAAGTTTCGAGTCTGGAGGCGCCGACACGACGATGCGCCATTCCTAAAATCGCTCTGACCAGTGACTTTACCTGCCTTCGTACCCCCCCTGGGTACGGGCAAATCGCCAGAATACGGCTCTGAACAGGAGAAACGGTGAGATCGTCAGGTCCGGTTATTACTATCGATATGTGATGGCTCCGGCCCACGCTCGGCGCGTCTCAGTCGGTGGCGAACTCGGGAAAGTAGGTGTCGTAGAACCCTCGGTGTGATCGCGGGACAGTCAGGGTGCACCTCGCAGCGCGGGGGAACTGCCGGTGTCAGAAGTCGCCGAGGTACAGGTGCCTAATACGGGCCGGATTCTCACGGAGCGCCAGAGAGTCCGATTCGAACGCAACCCTTCCGGTCTCGAGAACGAGAACTCGTTGGCACAACCTGATGGCCACTTCGACGTTCTGCTCGATCACCATGAGTGCTGTTCCACCCGCCACGGCATCACTCAGAACCGGTACGAGCGCAGCGATCGCAGCGGGTGCCAAGCCCAGAGACATCTCGTCGATCACGAGCATCTTCGGCCGCGCCAGTAGTGCCTGTGCGATGGCGAGCATCTGCTGTTCGCCACCCGAGAGTGCGTCTGCGGCAACACCCGCCCGGGCGCTGAGGGGCGGAAACAGCCGATACTGCGCCGCAATGGCGTCAGCGACGGCTCGGCGAGGCATCATTGTTGCAGCCGCTTGTAAGTTGTCGTCGACGGTCAGGCCCGGGAGGACTCGGTGGCCCTCGCGGACGGTGGCAAGGCCGAGCCGACGCCGGTCGTGGGGCGACAAGGTAGACACATCCTGGCCACCGAACTGCAGCGATCCCTCGCACTCGACCACGCCGGCGATGGCGTCGGCGAGGCTCGACTTTCCGGACCCGTTCCGTCCCAGGATTGCCAGCGACTCGCCGGCTGCCACTCTTGTCGTGACACCATCGACGGCGACTTGGTTGCCGTGCCGTACGGTTAGCTTCTCGGCGGCCAGTAGCGGATCACTCATCGTCGTCAATTCCCAGGTACGCCGCACGCACGCGGTCGTTCTGTAGAACCACTTCCGGGCGACCAGTTGCCAACAGTTCACCGAAATTGAGCGCGATCGCGTAGTCGCAGATCGAGCGGACGAGATTCAGATCATGTGCGACCACCACGACCGTCGTCCCGATGCGCCTGGGCAATTCGGCAACGACCGATCGCAATAGCGTCACCTCCCCCGCGGCCAGACCCGCGGTCGGCTCGTCCAGCAATAGGGCACGAGGCCGACTGGTGATGGCACGTGCAAGTTCGATCTGGCGGCGTTGCAGACCGGTCAGCTCGCCGGTTGCGGTGTCGGGCGAGCCGTTGAAACGGCAAATCTCCAACGCCTCGCCGGCGAGGAGGCGGGCCCGCTGGCGGTGGTGGTCCAACCCGGCACGGACGTTCTCAAGCGCGGTGATCGAGTCGGGCAACTGTATGTGCTGGAATGTGCGGCCCACCCCCAGCCGCGCTCGGCGATCGGATCGAAGCCGGATCATGCTCATTCCGTCGAGCCGAACATCACCGGCGGCTGGGCGTACGAAGCCGCTCACGACGTTCAGCAAGGTCGTCTTTCCCGCGCCATTTGGGCCGATGACGCCGTTGATTCGTCCCGCGAACTCAGCGGTGAGAGACCGCACCGGCGTGACGCCGCCGAGCGACACCGTCAGCTTGTCGAACGTGATGGTGGTCATGGAGCCCTGCCGGCGGTGCGTCGCTGGAAGATTCCTGCGAGCTGTCCGGAGATCCCGGACGGGGCGAAGAGGAGCGTGTGGAGCAGGAGCACCCCGAAGATGACGAGCGTCAGGTTGCCGTCGATGTCGAGTTCAGAGAACAGAGCAGGCGCGCCCTTCATGAGTAGCCCGGCGACAATGGGCGACCACCAGCGTGTCCCGGACGCGATCACGATGGCGCACAGCACGATGGAATCAATGGCGCGGAACGACGCCGGGTCCAGATGTCGCGTGCTACCCGCCAAGAGCGCACCGGCGATGCCCGCGAAGACACCGGCGATCATGAATGCCGCAGTCTTGGTTTGGATGACGTTGATGCCGACCGATGAAGCTGACGCGTCGCTGGCGGAGACCGTGGCCAGAGCCCGACCGAAGCGGCTCCATCGCAAGAACAGGCCCGCAACCAGGCACACGATGAGGATCAGGGCGACGAGGCGGGCGTATGCAGGATCGGATTGCGCGAACGATGGGCGCCGCATGGGCACCCGTCCTCCCTCCGAGACCCTCCCGAGAATGCCCCCACCGCCGTCGGGGAATCCGGTAGCGGGCAGGACCGCCTGCACGGCGCCGGCGATCATCAACGTGACCACGGTAAGCATCAGTCCCCGAAGCCGGATGGCGGGAAGACCCACGATTCCGGCAACCACGGCGGTGACGGCTGTCGCGATCACCACCACCATCAGGAACGGAAGATCGGTTCCATGTGACACGCGGAGCGCCACCCAGCCCCCGACACCCATGAGCGCTACTTGCGCCAGGGACGCCTCACCCAGCTGTCCGTACAAGATGGTCACACCCAGCGCCGCGATGGCAAAGACGAGTGACGCCGTGTAGGCCTTGGTCCAGAATGCGTTGAGAAGCGACGGGACGATCACTGCCAGAGTTGCGACTGCTGTCGGCGCCAGCAGTGCACCGGGTCTTTTTCGAAGCCATGTGTGACTGTCGCCATGCGAATGGACAGCGGCAACCGACCGGACCAGGGCGTAGGCGCGTCGTCGACACGCGATCGCGGCGATCGCCACGACGAAGGGGGCAGCGGCGCGGTAGGGGCCGACATCGAACGGCGTGGCGATGGCCTCTACCAATCCGATCAGGATCCCACCCACGAGCGCACCGACTTGCGACCGGAAGAGTCCCACCGCCGCGGCGGCCACTGCGGGGATCACCAGGAGGGTGAGAACACCGGGATCGAGTCGAACGAGGTTGGCGAGCAACAATCCCGAACTCCCGGCCAGAAACCCGCCGATCGCCCACGCGACCAGATCGCTGCGCCGGGTGCTTATGCCCAGCAGAGAACTGGCGGTCCTGTCCGCGGCGGCTGCCCGAAGCATCAGCCCGACGCGGCTCCTGGCGAGCACCAGACCGAGCCCGGCGACGATCGCGGCCGCGAAGCTGGCCGCCAACAGCCGCGTGCCGGTCACCCGAACACCCAGGATCTCCACCGACGTGCCGTCGGTCGGCAGTCGCAGTGTCCGTAGGTCGATGGGCCAGTACCAGGAGGTCAGACCGAGCAGGATCAGTGCCAGCGCGAGTGTCCCAGCCGCAGAGACAACCGGGTCGCGGTAGCCAAGACGGGGCGAGACAACCAAGCCGTAGCAGATGCTCAGTCCCACGCTGACGATGAGAGATACAACGACACCGACCACGCTGACGCGTCCGGCCTCGCCGATCTGCCAGGCCAGCATCGCAGCCAGTGCCCCGATAGCACCATGGGCCAGGTTCAGCACGCCCGTCGACCGGTACAGGACGACGAGACTCACACCCGAGAGCGCGTACACGCTCCCGAGTGCCAGGCCCGTGACGACGAACGGGCCCAGGTCTGGCATCGGCTATGGGCGTCGGCAGGGAACCTTTGCTGTCGAGCGGCTATCCCCCGAGACCGAGTTCGCGCTCGAGCGCGAGCGTGTCTTCGAGGTCAGGGTCGTTGACCTCGAAGCAATCCGCGCTCTGAACCCAGGCTCCATCGACGATGCTGGCTATGCGTCCCGCGTGATTGGACTTGTGCTCGTCGCCAGGCCCGAAGTAGTAGCTCCCGCAGAGCAGATCGGAGTCGTAGCGCGTGATGGAGCGCAAGGCCTCTGTCACGGCGTCGCGGTCGTCAAGTTCGTCATCGGTGAGGCCGAGGACGGTCTCTGTGAAGATCTTCGCGGCCAGGAACCCCGACTGGGAGAAAGTGTCCCGAGGCTGGTCGGGGCTTCCGTAGGCGTCGAGAACAGCCAACCAGAGGAGGTTGTCCGGCCCGGTGCTGTCCACGGTCGCCAACTCGATCTGGGCATCGAAACGCCCGTTCCAGTACGGTCCCACCAAGTCCGGGAAGGCGGCGTCGTAAAGCGATGTACCGGCCATCCAGTGAATGTCCGCAGCGAGATCCTGCTGTTCCGCTGCTTGGAGGATGGCCACCCCCAGCGGTAGAGGCTCGATCACAACGATGGCATCGGGACCCTTCGCGGCAGCCTCGAGAACGATGGACGTCGGATCCGCCGTGTCGATGGGATGGGTTACGACCTCGGCGGCGATGCCCTCTGCGGCTCCCCATTCGGCGATGCCGTCACAGGCCCATTCGCCCAGGTTGGGAATGGCGAACGTGATGCACACGACGTGCTCGATGCCGTAGGCGTCAACACCGTACTGAGCCGCTCCAATGAGGCTGATACGAGGCCCGGCATTGACCGGAGCGATATTGGCCGACTCGAAGCACTCGCGCGGGGCACCGGTACCCGCGATCACCACCACGTTGTTCTCGGCGTAGTAGGCACCGTTCACTCCACACTCCAGGAAACTCGTCGATGCCACCATGGCCACCACGCCCTCGTCCTCAACCAGCCGAGCCGCCGCTCCCGCAGCCTGTTCGGGGTTGGTCCCGTCGTCCTCGACCAAGTATTGGATGGGACGTCCGTTGATGCCTCCGTTGTCGTTGACGCAGTCGAAGTAGGCAGCCGCGGACCGAGATGCCGATGAGAAATCAGCGGCACCGGTGATGGTGACCACCGCGCCGACCTTGATGGGCTCGCCCGTGGCGGCCTGACCTGTCGCCAGCCCGCACCCAAGGCCATCGGGCGCTGCGGGTTCAGCGGCGACAGGATCGTCTTCTTCGGTCGCGGCGGTCTCCGCCGCGACATCAGCCTCTTCATCGCTGGGCGTCTCGACAACCTCTTCGCTGTCCGATTCCTCGGTGGCTGGTTCGGCCTCGGTGGTTGCTTCGACCGCGGCGGCTGGTTCGGCCTCGGTCGTTGGTTCGGCCTCGGTAGTCGCTTCGACCTCGGTGGCCGCACGATCCGGAGCCGGGCCTTCGTCGTCGTCGCTGCAGGCCATCGCGAGGATGCTGAGTGCGGCCACGATCGCGAGGGCACAGCGCAACGGATGTCTTCCCAGCGCACGACGAACTCGTGGCCGGACGTATGTCGACGTGGTGAGATCCCCCATTTGTTCCTCCTAAGGTGGCGCGGGCTGAGCGCACCGCGATGAGTCGAATCTAGATTCCGGGCATGATGCCGGGTAGTGCCGAACGAAGGCTGAGACATACCACGCTCGATATGTCTCCGTTGGATGGCTGCGTCCGCGGCTGCCTGCCGGAGCGGGATTCGGGCGGCGGTCTGTGTCGCTGCCGGTCTCGTGCCGTTCAGAGTTCAGGCCGTTCGGCGCCCGAGGAGGTCCGGCGCCGGTGCGGGATCACGGGTTCGGGAGCTTGACCCAGCCTTCGGGTGGTTCCTTGCCGGGGTGGATCGTTCCGCACTGTGGGCAGGTGCGCAGTGCCTCGTCCCGGTAGAACTGTTGGAATAGTGGCGGCAGGTCGTCCACGATGCTGGTGAGCATGACCTCGGTGCGGTGGACGAGCGCCTCGCAGTCGAAGCAGTACCACTCGAAGGCGTCCGCTGCATCCGGGGGACGCTTCGGCTCGATGACGAGTCCGACCGATCCGGGCTGGGGGCGCTGGGGGGAGTGGCGCACGTGTGGCGGCAGGAGGAGTATCTCGCCCTGGCGGATCGGGAGGTCGCAGTGCACGCCATCCTCGATGATCTTCAGAACCATGTCGCCCTCGAGTTGGTAGAAGAACTCCTCGACGGGATCGTCGTGGAAGTCGGTGCGGCGGTTGGGTCCGCCGACGACGGTGACCATGAGGTCGGCGTCCTCCCAGATCTGGCGGTTGCCCACCGGCGGCTTGAGCAGATCGCGGTGCTCCTCGATCCACGCCTGGAAGTTGAACGTTCTGAGCCGCGTCGGGTTCGTCATGTCAATCCCCTAGTGGTGTCCGGACTGCGATTGCGCTCTCACACCTGGAGTCCGCATTGTTCGAAGGCCTCCCGTGTGGCCGTCCTCTCGGCGTCGGTGAGTTCCAGGAGCGGCGGGCGGACACGGCCGCCGACCTGGCCGAGCAGGTCCAGCCAGTATTTCTGGTGGGCGTGCGGCTTCTCGGGGGGCTTGGTCCGCTTCAGGGCCTCCCGCACCGGTTGCAGGCTCTCGCTGATGCGGCGCGCCCCGGCGGCGTCGCCGGCCAGCGCCGCCTGCGTGTAGTCGTGCATGCGTCGTTCCACCGCCGTCTGCATCAAGTACGGGGGTGACGAGCACAGGTACAGCCTCCAGTCGAGTTCGAGGATGTTGTCGAGCCACTCGTCCTCCGAGGCGGTGCTCACGGCGATGCGGTCGGAGGCCAACGCGGTGAGTTCGGCGTACAGCGGGCGCGGCACGCTGTACTTGATGGCCACCACGTTGTCCAGGTCGGCCAGCTGGTTGCCGAGCTGCGGTGACATGACATAGCCGCTGTCGGGATGGCTCCACAGGGCGATGCCGATGTCGACGGCCTGCGAGATCGTCTCGTAGTACCCGTAGACGGTCTCGTCGTGTTCGGTCACGAAGTGCAGCGTCGGCGCGTGGACGACGATGTAGTCCGCCCCGGCATCCTGGGCGTGCCGGGCCAACTCCAGGACGACGTCCAGGTTCTGGTCCGAGCAGGACATCATGGTCTGCGCGCGCCCGCAGGTGGCCTCCACGGCGAGTTCCAGGCTGCGCTTGCGCTCCTCGATGCTCATCGAGAAGAACTCGCCCTGCTTGCCGGAGACGAAGAGCCCGGCGATGCCCAGGTCCTCGGTCCAGTGACGGACATTGGCCCTGAAGCCGTCCTCGTCCAGCCGCAGATCGTCCGTGAACGGCATCAGCGCCGCCGCCCAGATGCCCGTCAGGTTGGCCCGGGCGTAGTCCTTGGCGTCGGCTCTGGCGTAGTTCATGTGGCGGCGGCCGATCCCCTTCGGGTTAGACGATCTCGATGCTGTGGGAGACGTTCTTGACGACCATGTAGTTGTGCAGACCCTCCACGCCGCCCTCGCGGCCGTAGCCGCTGGACTTCACGCCGCCGAAGGGCGTCTCGGGCACCGACGCCTCCAGCGTGTTGATGGAGAGGTTCCCCGCCTCCACCCGCTCGACCATGCGATCCACGTAGTCGGCACGGTTGGTGAAGCCGTAGGCGGCCAGCCCGTAGGGCACCGAGTTGGCGCACTCGATGGCCTCGTCCAGCGACCCCACCCGGTTCACCGCCGCCAAAGGCCCGAACGGCTCCACCTGCATGACCCGCGCATCGGCGGGCACCTCGGCCAGCACGGTGGGCTGGAAGAAATAGCCGCAGGTTCCGATCCTCTCCCCGCCGGTGGTGACGGTGGCTCCCCTGCCGCGCGCATCCGCCACGAGCTCGGTCAGCGCCGCCACCCGGCGGTCGTTGGCCAGCGGGCCCATCTCGACGCCGGGCTCCATGCCGTCGCCGACCACCGTCGCCGCAGCGCGCTCGGTGAACACGTCGAGGAACTCCTCGAAGACGCTGTCATGCACGAAGAACCGTGTCGGCGACGTGCACACCTGCCCGGCGTTGCGCATCTTGCGCACCGCCGAGCTGACCGCCGCGGCCTTCACATCGGTGTCCTCGCAGACGATCACCGGCGCGTGCCCGCCGAGCTCCATCAGCACCGGCGTCATCGCCTCGGCGGCCAGGCCGGTGAGGTGTCGCCCCACCGCCGTCGAACCGGTGAAGGCGACCAGCAGGATCACCTCGTGGGGGATTAGGTACTCCGAGATCTCCGACGGCACGCCGAACACCAGGTTCAGCACGCCCGGCGGCAGGCCCGCATCGTGGAACGCCCGGGCGATGTGCATGGCGCCCGCCGGCGTCTCCTCGGACGCCTTGAGGATGATGGAGCATCCCGCCGCCACCGCACCCGCCACCTTGCGCGCCGGCTGGCTCATCGGGAAGTTCCACGGCGAGAACGCCGCCACCGGGCCGATGGGCTGCTGATGCACGACGTAGTTGATGCCCGACCCACTCGGGATGACCCGCCCGTAGGCGCGCACCACCTCGCCGGCGTCCCACTCGAAGAACTCACAGCCCCGGATGACCTCCAGGCGGGCCTGCCGGTAGGGCTTGCCGTGCTCGAGGGTGATGTCGCGGGCGATCTCGTCCTGGCGCTCTCGCATGAGCGCCGCGGCCACCCGCAGGATGTCAGCGCGATCCTTGGGGGCGGTTTCGCTCCAGACCTCGAAGCCCTTGGCGGCCGCCTCCAGGGCATCGTCCAGGTCCTGCCGCCCGGCGCAGGAGAGCCGGCCGATGACCTGCTCGGTGGCCGGGTTTACCACCGGCAGATCATCCGCCGTCGTGCGCCACGACCCGCCGATGAAGAGCCCGACATCCGGATAATTGGTCATGCCGGCCGCCTCAATTCCGGACCTGGAAGGCCACCAGAAGAGTCTGCGCTCGTCTGTGTATCGGGAACCGAGGATCTCCGGCCGTTGGCAGGTCAACGCGCATGGCTTGAATCTAAGTCGCTGCCCGACGGAACTCGAATGCCGATTCTCCCCGGCTCCATACCAGAAGCGGTAATAGTCGCAGTGTCGCCGATCAGACCTCGGGACGCGTGCTGGCCGCGGCCCGCAGTCCATCGATCACGGCATGGGCGCTGGAAGGGAGTTCAGCGCCCAACCGGGTGATGATGCCAACCGGGACCGAGGTGCCTTCGATGTTCACCTGGAGCGACAGCAACGCGTCGCGCTCGAGATCATCGGAGAAAATGCCGGCCGGGACGACAGCCAAGTGCTCACCTCGCAGCACTAGTGCTCGCACAGGTACAGGAGCGACACACTCGATGACCTGGCCGGGAATTCGACCGCATTCCCGAATGAATGCGGTCTCGATCTGTTGGCGCAGCGACGTGTCTCTCGGAGGAAGGATCCAGGCGTCGTCGACCAGCCTGGCCAGGCCGCCCCGGTGTCCGGAGCGCGGATGGTTCGGCGTGCAGACGACGTGCACCTCGTCGTCATACAGCGCCTCGACTTCCACGCCTGGCATAGAGGCGAGCGGGGTGACCCGTCCTACGACAAAGTCGATCTGACCGGACATGAGGTCCTCGTGGAGCCGATCCGGGGTCCCCTCGGAGATCGCAACCCGCAAGGATGGGAGCCGTTGAGTGACATCGAATACCGCGTTGGGAAGGATGTCTGCGGTCCCGGCTAGGAGCGTACCCACTCGCACCTCTCCGCTGCCCCCTTTGACGATCTCGTCGGCGTGCCGGAGCAGCGAGCCCACCTCAGAGGCCACAAGTCGCATCTGATAGATGAGAGGAGCACCCTCGCCCGTGACGGTCATACCCTTCGGCCCTCGTTCGAACAGTCGGACACCGAGGATCCGTTCGAGTTCAGCCAACGTGCGCGACACAGCCGGCTGCGTCAGATACAGAACTGCGCCGGCCTCGCGGATCGATCCACGGTGGGCAATCGTCGCGGCCACGACCAGGTGCCGGAGCCGGATCGGTCTCGAGAGCAACTCAGCAGGGCGCATACGATGATGATATCGATATGTGCCAACCCGACTTACTGTTGTTCCTGCGAAGTCGGATCCTAGGACCAGTGCCCTTCAGTCTCGGCCGGCCTCGATGATCTTCGCCGCGAGCAGAGCTGGACTCGAGAACAGCGCCTCGTGGCCGCCGGGCATCTGCACGATGCGGGCCAGACCCAGTCGAGCACTGAAGCGAGGATGCCAGGCGAACTCGCCGTGAGGCATAGCAATGTCCTCGGTGCAATTGAGGTAGGACTTCGCGATTGGCAGGTCCCAGAACCGCTTCAGGCTCAGCTTGTCCGACAGTGTCCTGCGCGGGTGGGGGCTGGTGAGTTCGTAGGTTCGCCGAGCCTCAGCCGCATCCATGTCGTTGCAGAAAACCTCGCGCCATACGACAAAGGGCAGAACGCAAGACCCGTCGCCTCGCTCGGCCGCACTGGCGTCCATCATGCCCTTGTAGTGAGGCGGGCTGACATCGTCGATCGACTCCCCGTCGAGCAGCACGAAGGCGTTCCAGTAGACGAGACGCCGGATCCGCTCTCCGATCGCCTCGGCGACAGCAGAGATGATCGTGCCGCCGTAGCTGTGACCAACGAGGATGATGTCGCTGAGACCCTCGTTCTCGATGTACGCCACGGCTGACGCAGTGGCTGTCGCGTGGTCGATTGTGCGGTCGATGTCCTCCTCGTGCCCGTTGCCGGCGAGCGTCGGAGTGTGAACAATGTGGCCTTCGGCTCGGATCCGTCCGGCGACGTCGGCCCAACCGGACCCGTCGTGCCATGCTCCATGGATGAGAACGTATGTATCGGCCATTGTGGGATCCCCTTGTCTGCAAGAGTGGCCCGCACCGCCGCGCGGCGCAGAATCAACGGGAACAATGATTGAGCCTTTCGACCCCTGGCGCCATTGCGATCCGAGTCGTCCGACTTATCCCTTCTGGTATGGCTACGTCTTGGATGGTGGGCGGTGTGTGCCCCGTAGCAGAGCACGACGCCGCTGTTGGAACGAGACCTCTGATCGGAAACCGTGCGTGACGCTTGGGCAGCGTCCCGCCGCGTGGTGGGGTCTTGAGGTAGCTGGGAGGGTCCACCTGCCGATGGCCCTTTCTGATACTGCCACGGCGCAGCCGTGGGAGGCCTTCCGCGCCGGTGGCGGCGCGAGCTTGGTCCGCGAGGCGGTGGAGCTGGTGCTCCAGGAGATGATTGAGGCTGAGGCCGCCGAGGTGATCGGCGCGGGGCGAAATGAGCGCACAGACGCGCGGGTGACGGTGCGCAACGGACTGGTGTGCCCCGGGGAGACTCAATCCGTCAGAAGCTTCGAGTCTGGAGGCGCCGACTCGACGATGCGCCGTTCTTCAAATCGCTCTGACCAGGGGCTTTGCCTACCTTCGTACCCCCCCTGGGACTTGAACCCAGAACCTGCGGATTAAGAGTCCGTTGCTCTGCCAATTGAGCTAGAGGGGCGTGCCGCGGCCCGGCCGGGGCCGGGTTCGGTGGCGGTTGACCGAGGGGATTTGAACCCCCGACCTCCGGGACCACAACCCGGCGCTCTAACCAACTGAGCTACGGTCAACAGGGGCATCCATCATAAGGCCCCGCCGACCCTCCGCCACGATCTGGGGGGCGATGGGACACCGGGGTGCCGCACTGGATTCCGGCCTGCGCCGGAATGACGGATGAAGCGGTTCGCGGGACCGGCCGGCCCGCTCCTAGAACTGCAGCGGGCAGATGGGTTCGTCGAAGCGCCAGCCTTTGGCGGCAAGGGTATCCAGCACGGTGTCCAGGGCCGTCAGGGTGTCGGCGCCGGTGTGCTCGTGCAGGATCAGGATCGAGCCGTTCTGCATCTTGAGCATGCTCCGGGTGAGTGCCTCGACCCCCGGGAATTCCCAGTCCCGCGGGTCCGGCTCACCCCAGTGCAGAATCTCGAACCCCTCGTCGCCGGCCCATTCGGCGATGTCGTCGCTGAGAATGCCGAACGGGGTGCGCAGGCAATTCGTGCCGAGTTCGCCGAACAGCTCGGCGCTGGCGCGCAGTTCCCGGCGGAACAGTTCTTCGCTCTCGAGCGCCGCCCTCTCATGAGACCACAGGTGGCTGCCGATGGTGTGCCCGCGGGCGACGATCTCCTCGACGATATGGAAGTTCAACTCGGCGTGTACTCCCGAGGGGAAGAATGTGGCGCGCGCCCCGTGCCGGTCGAGCAGGTCGAGGGTCGGCCGCGTCCAGCGGCTGCTCGGCCCGTCGTCGAAGGTCAGATAGAACCGCGGCGCACCCGCCTCGCCGGGGGGTCCCCGGCGGATGATTCGGGCCGGCCGCCCCAGGGGCTCGGCGACGTGTCCCGCCACGAAGGGAACCGACTCGGCGAGTGCGAGTTCCTCCTCGGTGAGTCCTTGGTGCAACTCTTCCTCGAACCGCAGCCAGTAGCAGTTCTCGCCGGCGCGGTAGAGGGTGAAGAACGGGTCCGAGGGATTGGGGCAGATCGTGGGGATGACGCCTCCGAGGGCGGCGTCCACGGCGCTCGCCTCCGGATCGGCCGATGCCGCCGAGGCCTCGTTCCCGCCGGCGGCATCGGGGGAACTCGTTGCCGCCGGGTCCTCGTCGCCGGGCGGATCACGCTCGCCGGCCTCCTCGGGAGGTGAGGCCGCCTCGGCGAGGTCCTCTTCCACCACGGCGGTAACTCTGGGCGGTCCGTCGGTCGGTTCGGGCTCCTCGACTGCGGTGATCGGCTGGACCGTCGACGGATCGGAGGCCGGCTCGTCGCCGGGTCCGTCCAGGGAGGCACTCGCCGGAGGTACCGAGGCCGAACTCATCGCCACCGCCAGAGCACCGACCACGGCGAGCACGGCCAGGGCGGCAAGCGTCGGGCGCCACCTCATCTGCCGTCGTCCCGCGCCGCGGCGCCGGCCGCGGAGGCGGGGCCCACGATCGCCGAGGCGCACAGACCGGCCTCGTTCACGAACCACATCCGCAGCGTGCCGTCGGCGTCGACGAACACCGGCGTGTGGAGAGTCTGGCCCGCGCTGACCGCCGCTCGGTGCTCGATCTCGGCGCGATAGGGGGCATCCAGGCCGCGTGTCGCCGCTTCCTCCAGCACCGCCGTCCAGTATGCGGCGTTGTTGACGTGACCGAGGACGTCGAGGTCGCACCAGCGGGGTACCCACCGCAGTGCGCCGTCGCCGGCCGGCGCGGGGGCATGGAGCAGTCCGGCGCCCACCCGGCGGCCGGCCGCGGAGGGCCCGAAGACAGATTCGAACTCGGGGGTGAGGCGGTGCGGTATGCCTGTGGCAGGGTCGAGGTGCACCCACAGCGCCGCTGCGTCGATCTGCGCACCACGGGCACCGCGCAGCTGCGTCGATCGCTCGGCCCAGCGGCTCCCGGTGCCCGAGCACCAGGTCGTGAGCGTCACGGACTCGTTGAAGAGGGCGGGAGTGCGCACCGCCACGAGGAGTCTGCGAAGCACCCACGCCCGGTCGTCGCCGAACCCGGCGTCGAGGTAGTCGTTGGTGGCAACGTCCTGGAGTTGGCAGGCGAGGGCGTCGAGTCGCAGCCACCCGTCGGGGCCCGCCTCGTCGAGCCGCACGCGACGCGCCTCGCTGAAACGCCGACCGGTCTCCGGCAGCGGTTGCAGGCTGCCCGCTCCGACGACTCTGGGCACGGATCGGACAGTAACACCGGCACCCATCCGCGCAATGCAACCCCGCCGCCGGAGCGGAAGGCCGTTAGCCTCCGGAGCCGGCGGTCGGGCGGAGTGATCGACGCTCCGGACCGGGACGTCCACAGGAGGCGGAAGATCATGGCCGGAACAGGGTCCGAGGCGAAGGGAACGGCCGGCGCCGTGGTGGATCTGCCGCACCGGGTGGTGGTGGAGGGTCTCGCCTTCCCCGAAGGGCCCGTGGCTCTCGCGGACGGTTCGGTCCTGGTCGTCGAGGTGCGCGGTCCGAGGGTCACCAGGATCGGCCCCGACGGATCCCGCGAGACGGTGGCCGCCTGGGACCGCGTCACGACCGCCGGACCCAACGGCCTGGCGATCGGCCCCGACGGAGCGGCCTACGTGGCCAACAACGGCGGCTTCGCCTGGTACGAGAAGGGCGGCATCTGGCTGCCGTCGGCGCCGGGAACAGGCGCTGGGCAGAGCCCCGAATACATCACCGGCAGCATCGACCGCCTGGATCTCGACACGGGTGAGTTGAGGGTCCTGTACACGGCGTGCGGCGGTCACCGCCTGTGCGGCCCCAACGATCTGGTCTTCGACGCCTCCGGCGGCATGTGGTTCACCGATCACGGCAAGGTGCGGGCGCACGATGAGGACCGGGTGGGCGTTTTCTACGCCACGATCGACGGCTCGTTCGCCCGCCGGGCGATCTTCGGGCTGCCCGGCCCCAACGGCATCGGCCTGTCGCCCGACGGCACGGTTCTGTACGTGGCCGAGACGCCCACGGGGCGGCTCTGGGCCTGGGACATCGCCGGCCCCGGCAGGGTGGACCACCGGAGCAAGCGCTGCCTCGCCAACACGCTGGGGCACTTCGACTCCCTGGCGGTCGAGGCCGACGGCACGGTCGTCGTGGCCGCGCTCGGCGAGGGGCTGTGCGTGGTGCGCCCCGACGGGGAGATCAGCTACGTACCGGTCCCGGGGCCGCTGGCGACCAACGTCTGCTGGGGTGGGGAAGACCTCCAGACTGCCTACGTCACAGAGGCCGCAGCAGGTCTGCTGCTGGCGTACGAATGGCCCCGGCCGGGTCTCCGGTTGGCGTACAACCGCTAGACGGCGTCGGTGCCCTCCTCGCCCGTGCGGATCCGGACGATGCGGTCCACCTCGGTCACCCAGATCTTGCCGTCGCCGATCTTGCCGGTGCGCGCCGCCTCCACGATGGCCTTGACGGTGGCGTCGAGGTCCTTGTCGTCCACCACGATGTCCATGCGCGACTTCGGGGTGAAGGAGATCTGGTACTCGGTCCCCCGGTAGGTCTCGGTGTGACCTCCCTGGCGCCCGTAGCCCTGCGCCTCCGAGACGGTCATGCCGTGGATGCCCACGGTGTTGAGCGCAGCCTTGACGATGTCCACGTGGTGGGGCTTGATCACTGCGGTGATCAGTTTCATTGCGCACCTCCTGAGTGCCCAGTGCGGCCCGGCGGTCGCCGGGGTCCTGTCCGGACCCGCCGCGCTGAACGCTTCCCGTCGTCGTGACGGAACGCCGCAGTCCCGTTCGACGACGGCGACAGCGTAGCGGCTTGACAAACTGTGCCACGGGCGCGCCGGGGCCTGTCGTGGGAGATCCGAGCAACGGGAGGTGAAGGGGAATGTACGTCGCGCTGGACCTGCGAACCGAGCGGAGGCGGCTAGTGGAAGCCGACGACTTCGACCGGTTCCACATCGAGGCCGACGGCGACCGCCACGACGTGCTGCGGGCGCTCGGCGCCGAGGCGCGCCTCGGGCGGACCCATCACCTGTGGTGGTCGATCGATGCGGTGCGGCGGCTGGCGCCGGCGGATCGGGAGCCGGGCTGGGACAAGCGGTTCGACGCCATGATGGCGTGGGCGGCGACGCAGGGATGGATCGACGAGGCCGGCACGCACGTCCAGGTCCACATCGAACGCCCCGGCGGCGGCATCGTCACGACGATGTGAGCGGCGCGCCCGGTCGATTCCGGATGGCGACGGCTCTGGCGATGGCGGCTGCCAAGCGGGCGTTGTTCACGACGAGTTCCACGTTGGCGTCCACCGAGCGGCCCGCCGTGGCCTCGTCGATCGCGTCGAGGACATACGGCGTGACTTCCCCGCCGCTGATGCCGGCGGCCTCGGCACGCGCCAGAGCCTCCGAGACGGCGGTGTCGATGACGGCGTTCGGCACGGCCGCGGCTTGCGGGGGAGGCACCGTGAACAGCACTCCCGTGCGGCCCATGGCCTCGACGATGGCGGCTGCCTCGGTGGCGGAGTCCACGCGGTAGGGGAGTTCCAGGCCGCTGCCGCGACTCCAGAAAGCCGGCAATTCATCGCACCCGTAGCCGACCACCGGCACCCCGAGCGTCTCGAGGCGCTCCAGGGTCTGGGGAAGGTCCAGGAATGCCTTGGCGCCGGCGCACACCGTCGCCACCGGGTAGTGCGCGAGTGCTTCCAGGTCGGAACTCACGTCGCCGGTCTGGGCGCTGTCGCGGTGGACGCCGCCGATGCCCCCGGTGGCGAAGATCCCGATGCCGGCCGCGTGGGCCAGCGCGAGCGACCCCGACACGGTGGTGGCACCCGCCGGCCACCGCTCGGCGATCGCCACGGGCAGGTCTCGTTCGGCCATCTTCTCCTCGCAGGCGAGGATCGCGGTGTAGCCGTCGGCGTCGAGACCCACGCGGGGCACGCCGTCCAGTAGAGCGGTCACCGCCGGCGTGACGTTCTGGGACTCGATGGCCTCGAGGCAGCGCTCGAGGGCCTCGGCGTTGCGTCCCGGCGGCAGCCCGAGGTGCGAGTACACGGTGGACTCCAGTGCCACCACGGGGCGCCCGGCCGCCAGCGCCTCGGCCACGCGGGGATGGATGACCGGCGATCTCACGTTGCCGTCCCCGATTCACCGGCACCGGCTGGCGCTTCCACCTCCGCATCTGCCAGCGCCCGCAGGTGGTGCGCCGCGGCCGCCTGGCCGGCCGCGGTCGCCTCCAACCAGCTGCTTCCGGTGAGGCGGGCCGCCAGCAGGCCGCCGGCGAAGCTGTCACCGGCACCGGTGGTGTCCGGCACCCGCTCCAGCGGCGGCGGCGTGAGGGCCTCGCCGTCGAAACCCGCGCCGTACAGGCGCGTCGGGTGCGGCCCGTCCTTGATGACAACGAGGTCGGCGAGTTGGCGGTAGCCGCCCGTGGCTGCCAGCAGGTCCGCCTCACCGGCGTCGCACAGCAGCAGGTCGGGGCCGATGCCGCCGAGGGTATCCCTGAAGCCCTCGACGCCGGAATCGGCGATGGCACCCACCGAGCAGGCGTCCACGCTGAGAATCCCGCCGGCGTCACGCACCGCCGCGATCATGTGGTGCGCCGCCGACGCCAGGGGATCCTCCAGCAGCGAGTAGCCGGCCACGTGCAGGACGGCGAGACCCTCCAGCCATGCCGCCTCGTACCCGTCGAGTTCGGCGCAGGCCCCCCGGTCGGTGAGCATGGTGCGCTCGCCGTCGGCGCCCGCGAGCACGACGACGGTGCCGGTGCGCCCGCCGCGCCGCACGCAGGGCTCCACATCGGCGGCGACCAGTTCCTCCAGCAGGCGGTCGCCCAGGGTGTCGGCGCCGACCTGCCCGAAGAAGCGCACCCGCCCCGGACCGAGCGCCCGCGCAGCAGACACCGCGGCGTTCGCCGCGCTGCCCCCCCGGCGCCGCAGGATGACGCACGGTGTGTCGGTGTCGGCGCGCACACCGCTGCGGCGGTGCACGACCACGTCCTCGAGCAGGTCGCCGAGGAAGCCGACCTGCGGCAGCAGCAGGGCCATTCAGCGCAGCGTCGCGCAGAGCGAGTCCATGAATGCCTCGGGAGGTACGTGGGTCACCACCGATGCGTTCGGGGCCTTCCCGGTCACGCCGAGGTGGTCGACGATGGTCTGGCCCCGCGCCGGGCCGTCGCCGGCCACGACCTCCACGTAGCGGTCCTCCGTCTCGGCGATCGACGGGTCGAGGGCCACGGCCATCGCCAGCGGATCGGGCAGGTCGAAGCCGCGGATGCCGAGCATCCCCTCCACGAACTCGGTGAGCGTGGCCTGGATGTCGCAGACGAAATCGGAGTACGGGGTGCCGATCGCCCGGAGCCGCGCCTCCCCGTCGGGGTCGACGAAGGCGCAGGTCCAGGACACGTCCCAACCGACCATCGTGATCGGCATGCCGGATTCGAACACGATCCGGGCCGCCTCGGGGTCGACGTAGATGTTGAACTCCGCCGCCGGAGTGATGTTGCCGGGCAGCCGTCCGGTGCCGCCCATGATGTAGCAGTGCTTCACGGCGCCGGCCAGTTCGGGTTCACGCAGCAGGGCCGTGCCCAGGTTGGACAGCGGCCCCAGGGTCACCAGGGTGATCTCGCCGGGAGATCCGCAGATGGTCTCCACCAGCACGTCCACTGCGTGACCGTCGGCGGGAGTGCGCCCCGTGAGATCGAGGCCGATGTCGCCCAGCCCGTCGGCGCCGTGCACGATCTCGGCGGTCACCGGCTCCCCGAAGATGGGTCGGGCCAGCCCGGCGTGCACCGGCGCCGGCGAGCCGCACAACTCGGTGGTGTAGAGGGCGTTCTGGACGCAGCGGTCCAGGGGCACGTTTCCGGCCACGATCGTCAGAGCCTCGACGCGCACGTCGGGCGTCCGCAACGCCATCACGAGCGCCACGGCGTCGTCGGAGGCCGTGTCGGTGTCGATCAGGAATCGGCGCATGGCACCCTCCTCGCTGTCGGGGCTGCTCAGCCTGTGCCCAGCGCTGCGTAGCCCGGCTTGATCACGTCGTCGATCAGCGCCAGCCGCTCGTCGAAGGGGATGAACGAACTCTTCATGGCGTTGATGGTGAGCCAGCGCAGGTCGGCCATCGTCCAGCCGAAGGCCTCGGTGCAGAGACGCATCTCCTTGCTGAGGCCGGTGTCGCTCATGAGCCGGTTGTCGGTGTTGATGGTCACGCGGAAGCGCAGGCGGCGCAGCAGGTCGATGGGGTGCTCGGCGATGGAGGGCGCCAGCGCGGTGTGCACGTTCGAGCTGGGGCACAACTCCAAGGGGATGCGACGGTCCCGCACGTAGGCGGCCAGCGGCCCCAGCCGCGGCGGCGCCTCCGGGTCGCCGGCATCGGTCTCGATGTCCTCGACGATTCGCACGCCGTGGCCGAGACGTTCGGTGCCGCAGTACTGCACCGCCTCCCAGATCGACGGCAGGCCGAAACCCTCCCCGGCGTGGATCGTGAAATGGAAGTTGGCCCGCTGCAGGTACTGGAAGGCGGCGATGTGCCGGGTCGGCGGATGGCCCGCCTCGGCCCCGGCGATGTCGAAACCGACCACGCCGTCGTGGCGGTGGCGCACCGCCAACTCGGCGACCTCGGTGGCGTGCGCCGCATGGCGCATTGCACACAGCAGGCCCACGACCCTGATGCTGCGCCCCCGGCTGCCGGCGGCGAAGCCACTCAGCGCGCTGCGCACCACCTCGTCCATGTCCAGGCCCCGCTCGGTGTGCAACTCGGGGGCGAAGCGCACCTCTGCGTACACCACGCCGTCGGCGGCGAGGTCCTCGGCGCACTCCGCGGCCACGCGGGCGATGGCGTCGGGGGTCTGCATGACGCCGACGGTGTGGACGAAGGTCTCCAGGTACGACTCGAGACTCCGGCCCGAGGCGGCCCGGGTCATCCAGCGTCCCAGCTCGAGCGGATCGCTTGTCGGAAGCCCCTCGTAGCCCGTCTCAGCGGCCAACTCCACGATCGTGGCGGGCCGGAGCCCGCCGTCCAGGTGGTCGTGAAGCAGCGCCTTGGGAGCTCGCCGGATGTCTTCGAGGGATGGGACCGCGGCGCTCACGCACGCCCGCCGGCGGTGACGCGGTCCAGCACCAGGGGCCGCCGCGGGCCGGCCTCGGCCACGACATCGAATCCGCCCTCCAGGGCGGCGAGCGCGCCCGGCAGCAGCGACTCGTCGTCGGTGTGCAACTCCAGCAGCGGCTCGCCGGCGCGCACCGGCTCACCCTCGGCGGCCCGGCAGACCACGCCTGCCGTGGGGCTCACCGGGTCCTCCTTGCGGGCGCGTCCCGCCCCGAGACGCCAGGCGGCGATGCCCAACGCCAAGGCGTCGAGGCGGCCAAGCATGCCATCGGCCGGCGCGTTCACCGTCTCCACCACCGGCGCCCACGGCAGCTCGGCGTCCGGGTCGCCGCCCTGGGCGGCGATCATGGCTCGCCAGACGTCCATGGCGGCCCCCGAGGCCAGGACCTCGGCAGGGTCGGCGTCCAGGCTCGCCAACTCGACCATCTCGCGGGCGAGGGCCAGGGTCACCTCCACGAAGTCGGCGGGCCCGCCCCCTGCCAGGGTCTCGACCGACTCGCGCACCTCCAGGGCGTTTCCCGCGGTCCGCCCCAGCACCGTGTCCATGCCCGTCAGGAGCGCGGCGGTGCGCACGCCGTGGGACTCTCCCAGGTCGACCATGGCCTCGGCCAGTTGGCGGGCCTGCGGATGGGTCTTCATGAAAGCGCCCGACCCCACCTTCACGTCCAGGACCAGGGCGCCGGTGCCCTCGGCGATCTTCTTGCTCATGATGGAGCTGGCGATGAGCGGGATCGACGGCACCGTGCCGGTGACATCTCGCAGGGCGTAGATGCGCCGGTCGGCCGGTGCCAGGCCCGCCCCGGCAGCACAGATCACCGCGCCCACGTCGCCGAGTTGGGCCAGGATCTCGCTGTTCGACAGGGCGGCGCGCCAGCCGGCGATGGCCTCCAGCTTGTCCAGGGTGCCCCCGCTGTGGCCCAGTCCCCGGCCCGAGAGCTGCGGCACCGCCGCCCCGCATGCCGCCATCAGCGGCGCCAGCACGAGGGAGACCTTGTCGCCGACGCCGCCCGTTGAGTGCTTGTCGACCGTGGGGCGGTCGAGGCCCGAGAGGTCCAGACGCTCCCCGGAGTCGATCATGGCCTGGGTCCAAGCAGCCAACTCGTCGGGCGCCATCGCCTGGAAGTAGATGGCCATGAGCAGGGCCGACGCTTGCTCGTCGGGGATCCGCCCGGTCGTGTAGCCGTCGATGAACCAGGCGATCTCGGTCGGTCCCAGCGCGCGCCCGTCCCTCTTGGCGCAGATGAGGTCGACGACGGAGAAGTCGCTCACAGGTCGCCGGGCGGCGCTCGGTCGGGCCGCGAGCATTGCTTGTCCTTCGTGGCGCAGATGAGGTCGACGACGGAGAAGTCGCTCATAGATCCTGGGGACCGAAGGCGTCGGGCAGCAGATCCGCCAGCGTCACGTCGCGGTTGATCACCAGATCGGGCCCGCCCACCTCGTAGAGGACCTGCCGGCAGCGCCCGCAGGGCTTACCCGCCGGCAGGTCGTCGACGTCGTAGCCGCCGACCACCGCCACTGCCACCAGCCGCCCGCCGCCGGTGGTGTGCAGCGCGCACACGAGTGAGCACTCGGCGCACAACCCCAGCCCGTAGGAGGCGTTCTCGGCGTTGCAGCCCACGAGGATCCGCCCGTCGTCGACCAGTCCGGCGGCGCCCACGTGATACCGGGAGTAGGGGCAGTAGGCGTTTCCGGCCACCTCGCGGGCACGCCGGAAGAGGTCGTCCCAGTCCGCCTCGGCGGCGGTCACCGCGGCGGAGCCCGCGCTCACTGCTGCTGGCCGCGCCGGTAGCGCATGCCGTCGGCGGCGGGCATGCGCAGCTTCGAGGTGTAGAAGAGCAGCACCAGCAGCACCGTGATGTAGGGCAGCGCCTGCGGGAACTGCTTGGGCACCGTCTCGGTGGCGTAGTGCCACACCGCGAAGCCGCCGGCGGCGATGGCCAGCCCGGCTGCGGCCCGGTACCGGCGGCGGACGAGGAACACCAGTGCCATGAGGCCGAGAGCCAGCACGACCATCAGCAACAGCCCGTGCACCGCGGGCCGGTCTCGCAACTGCAGCGTGTCGGTGAAGCCGAACAGCAGCCCGCCGAGGGCGGCGCCCACGGGCCGCCAGTTGCCGAAGATGGTGGTGGCCAGGCCGATGAAGCCCCGGCCGGCGGTCTGGCCCTCCCGGTAGATCCCGGTCAGCTCGATCACCAGGAAGGCGCCGCCGTAGCCGGCGAAGGCGCCCGACAGCACCACGCCGTAGTACTTGTAGCGGTAGACGTCCACGCCGAGGCTGTCGGCGGCGATGGGGTGCTCGCCGCAGCTGCGCAGGCGCAGCCCCCACGAGGTGCGCCACAGCAGCCAGACCGAGATGGGCACGGTGGCGTAGGCGATGAGCGTCAGCCACGACACGTTCCAGAGGAAGCCGCGGAGAATGCCGGCGGCGTCGGAGATCCAGAACCAGTTCCAGCTCTCGATACGGCCGAGGGCATCGGCGGTGCCCGCCCCGCCGGCGAGGAAGGGAATGCTGAACGAGTCGACGTCCTCGACGCGCGGCGACTGCGTGATGCCCCCGCCGGGGCGCCCCTGGAAGATCTTGTCGGACAGGAAGCGCGTGATTCCGGGCGCCATCACCAGGATGGCCGCGCCGGAGATGATGTGGTCGACGCCGAAGCTGACCGTTGCGATGGCGTGGAGCAGCCCGCCGACGGCCCCGCCGGCGGCGCCGATGAGCACGCCCCACCACGGCCCGAACTCCAGGGCGCCCCAGGCCCCGAACCAGGTGCCGAGGACGAGCATGCCCTCCAAACCGATGTTCACGACTCCCGCCCGCTCGGCGAAGATCCCGCCCATTGCGGGCATCAGAATCGGCACCGCGTAGGCAAGAGCGATGGACCACGTCGTGCTGAAGGAGAGTTGATCGGTGGCCGGCCGGGCGAACTGCTCGGTCAGGGCGATGAGCGCTACCCCGATGACGATGATGACGGCGGACCGCAGGCGCCGCCGGTACTGCCGCTCCTGCTGCGTGGTGGGGGGCCGCGGGTACCAACTCGGCGGCCCCGCCCAGCGCTTGAAGGGCTGCCAGGAAGCCGGCCGGTCGCCGCTGGGGGGAGCGTCGGGGGAGCTGCTCATGGCGAGGGTTGCCTGCCGGATCCGGTCGGGTCGACCCCGGCGACATCGGGCGCATCGGATGGCGCACCCGGGGGACGATCCGGCTCCGCCGGCCCCATGGCCAGCGAGGCGATGCGGGCCTCCTCGTCCTGGCGGCGCCGCTGCACCACCACGTAGGTG